>JBDTPU010000223.1:0-3394 GCA_039932535.1 Gallionella sp.
CACGGGAAATGGACATTTCCAGACGGTCTTCGAGCAATACGCGATTAGGTAAATCGGTCAGCGCGTCATGCAAAGCCATGTGACTGATCTGGCGCTCCTGACGGTAAGTGTTGGTGATATCGCGTACCACGCCGCGTATGCTCACGATCATTTCATTATGTTTGACGACGGCAAAACGACCCTCGACCCAGTAATGCTTGCTGGCGTCATTCGGGCGCAGCAGCCGGAATCGTATGCTGATTTGGTTTTTCTGCTCGTGGGTCAACGCGCTAAGTTGTTCCAGTAATTCATGGGCATCTTCCGGATGTACACATTCAACGATGCCGGAGAAGGCAAGATCATCTTTGCCGGTCAGCGTTTTCCATGCATCGGTGGCGCGCAGCAATTTTCCCTCGGGAGTAACTTCGATCACCGCATCTTGCAACAAATCCAGAGTTTGCAAATAAGCGCGTTGTTCTGCATCCCGTTCTGCGGAACTCGCCATCAAGCTGGATAATTCGTAGGCTACGACGCTGATCTGGTCTTTTTGCTGGGCGTCGGCGAGCTGCAACAAACGGCGGGTTTCGTTGGTAATTTCACTGGCCTGATCATTTTTAAAATGCAGGGCTGCATTGGCCAATTCGTCCAGTCTTGTCCCGAGTCGCCTTAACCACAGGCCAAAGACTACGAACAGCAATACGCCAAACAGGATAGTGATACCAACAGAAGCAGCCAGAACCAAGGATATCGGCAGGGCATTTTTTATCGGAGACCGTACGCTCATCGTTAGGGGCAGGCGATGGCCATCCGCAATCAGGACATCGGTCAGGCTGACGCTTCCCTCCTGATATTTGATGCCATTCAAAGTGCGCTCCGCATATTCGCCGGTGTAAGGCTGCGACGAGGCCAGCGCCAGATTTCCGGCGGAGCTCAGCAACGGTTGTGCACCCAGCGAAATAAAAGTGGTCGTGTCAGGAAAATTCAGGCGACGCAGCATGGCACTATCCCATGCCTTGAAAAAGAAAGTTTGCAAAGTATGGCCATAGGCGGGTGAGGATTTTTTCACTTTGGTGTACAGGATGACGTGTTGATCGTCATACCAAAGCGGTTGATCTTCGATGAGAGCTTGCTGGAACTCGGGTTTTTCAGAGTTATTCCAGAAATCAAATAACAGTTTTCCGCTGGTGGAATCCGTGATGGCAACGCCTTCGAATCCAATGCTTTCTGTCTGGGCGGTAAAAAATGCCTGTAATTTTGCTGTGCGCACAGGTTCGGGTAAGTTAAGCAACCCTGACCACTCAATAACATCGAGCAAATGGTCGGCATCGTCATTCCAGATTCGCTGTTGATCCTCGATGCGTGGCATTAAATGGGAGAGATTACCGGACAGCACAGATCGGTTTAAACGGTCGGTTTGATGCTGGTAAGCCACTACGATGAAGGTGCTCATCACCACCGAGAACAAACCCAGCAGCAGGAATAATCTGCGACTGAATATTTGTCGCAGCGTAGGGGCGGTTTTGCGGAAATGGGGTTTCAAGCGGTTTTTATCTTTCAGCCTTATCGCACAAAGCTGCTGAATAGCAGCTGCGATTCCTCCGGGCTCGCTGCCACATCATGGAAAACCCCTTCCGTTATTGCCAGCGCCTGTGCGTCCCAGGCAAGCCGCTTAGGAAAGATGCCGGGATCGCGTTGCAATATTTCGGCCAGCAGCTTGCTTCTGCTCGCATCAAAGCCGGGTTGGCCGGCAAGTTTATCAGCCACTTCCTGTGCGGAATGCGTAGACAGCCATTGCAGGGCGAGATCGAACATGCGCTGCACCTTCTTTACCGTTGCCGGGCGTTGCATATAAATATCTTCACGGGTAGCCAAAGCGGCTCGTACAATAGGACCGCCCAGGAGATTATTGCTTTGCTTGGGGGAATATAAATCCACCAGTCTCACAGCCACGCCTTGTGCAACCAGTTCTGAAGCAAAAGGTTCATCTCCCATCAGGGCATCGACCGTTGCGCTGGTCAGCGCGGCACGCTGCGATTCGCGATTTTGTCCGGACGAAATAAATTGTACGTCGCTGGATTTAAGCCCGGCACGTTGAATAAGATATTCCGTAATCATCTGTCCCATAGAACGCTCTGAGGTTGTGCCGGAGCTCGTGCCGATGCGCATGCCCTTGAGCTGTGCAATGTTATGTACCTGGTTTTTAAGTTTGCTTCGCAACAACAGCACGAACATTGCTGATTGGCTGAGTTGGCCGATGGCAACGACGGGCATGCCATTAGCGCGGCCGGCAGCAACAGCAGGCAGGCCGATGGCCACGAAATCGCTGTTATTGTTCATCAGGTCGCGCATGGCTAAAGGGCCGCCATTGAAATAGCGCAATTTGAGCGCTAGGCCCTGATCACGATCGGCCGCTATGGCCTTGGCCAGATGGACGGGTAAAAAAGCCAGGCTGCCCGGACCGGGCACGGCCAGCACGATGGGCTCATCCTGGGCAGCTGCGAATAAAGGCATCCCTAGAGCCAGCAGGGTGCTGAAAAAAGTAATATAAATTTTCATTTTACGGGAAGATATATTTTGTTTTGTGGTTGCGCAGCATTGTTTCAGAGGCAAGGTCTTTCGGCAACCGAAAAAAGTATAAAAATTCCCCCTCGCAGAATAGTGGGAACATGACGCGTCATACCGCTACGATTTGAGCTCACCAAAAAAGTTTTTGATCGCGAGTACGCGCTGCGCGATTTCGCCGTATTTTAATTCGATGCGCAGCTTGTCCTGACCACTCAGTTTGTAATGACGTTTGGTCTGGATAAGATGCAGCACGCGCAGCGGATCAATCGGCGGATTCGCGATGAACTGGATCTGAATCGCCTCATTGGACGCATCCACTTTGCTGATACCCAGCGGTTTGGCAAGGATGCGCAGGCGGTGGCTGTCGAGCAAGGTTTGCGCGGGTTCCGGCAGCAGGCCGAAGCGGTCGATCAGCTCCTGATGCAACTCGTCCAGTTCTTCCGGCGTGCTGCAATTCGCCAACCGTTTGTAGAGCATAAGGCGTTGATGGATGTCGCCGCAATACACATTGGGCAACAGGGCAGGGGAGTGAAGATTGATCTCGGTGGTGACGCCCAGCGGATGTGCCATGTCTGGTTCGCGACCCTGACGCAGCGAAGTGATCGCGGCATTCAGCATGTCGGTGTATAGCGAAAAGCCGATCTCCTGCATCTCGCCACTTTGTGATTCGCCCAGCACCTCGCCCGCGCCGCGTATCTCCAGATCATGCATCGCAAGGTAGAAGCCGCTACCGAGTTGTTCCATCGCCTGAATTGCTTCGAGGCGTTTTTTTGCCTGTGCAGTAAGCGCTTCGGTTTCCACCAGCAAATAAGCGTAAGCCTGATGATGCGAACGCCCGACGCGGCCGCGC
>JBDTPU010000224.1:0-1855 GCA_039932535.1 Gallionella sp.
GAGTGGGCGGATTGGGATGCGGGTGCGGGGATTCAGCTATGGCGCGGAAACTCGTCTGCTGTGGCTCCCGGAACTGCAACATATGGATACGTGGACACCAAGGCAACCGCAATTGATGCTCAGCTGCAAGGAAGTTTGGGTACGATGCCTGTGGGATTCTACGCCAGCTATGCAACGGCACCCGGCGGTAATAATGCTTACAACATGGATCCCGCAGCAGCTGTGTTGTCTGGGGGCGCGACGACGATTTACGGCACGGCCACGACAGTGACTGCCATTTATGGCACGGCTAAAAAAAGCGCCTTTAATATTTCTGCCGAAGTCGGCGTGATTCCTGACAAAGTTACCTTGGGTGCCGCCCTGCGCTTGGGCAAGAGCGGGATTGCCATAGCCGGGGGTTCCGGCAACGCGAGTGACAACGCAATTATGCTGATAGCGACTTACAAGCTGGCGCAGAACATGTTGGCATCTTTATCCCTCACCAGTGCGAGCGGTGAATATTGGGATGTGCCTCATCAAAATGCGCTGGGTAGCCAAACCACCACGCTCAACCTGTTTGTCCTGTTTTAACCTCAGGATAAATGCGTTTGATCATCGTTGAGAATAACCTCGCCTTCCAGCACTGCATCGTCGGCTTCTTTCAGCGGCGGAAAAATATCGTGATAACTGGCATACAGCGAGGTGAACCATAGCGGCACCAATATCAGCCAGCCGAGAAATATCGGCAGGCTGGCGAGTATCGCCAGCAACATGAATGTGATGCCATACACCAGCATTGCGCCGACGTTGTAGCGAAAGGCGCGCAGACTGAGCTTCATTGCATGAACCGGCGGCACATTGCGGAAGAACACCAGCATCGGCGCGTACTGCATTGCCATCATCAGCAAACAAAACAGCACCAGGCCAATCAATACCGCAAAGCCTGCACCCGCGACAGCCTGCATCATCACGTTGGGATCCATATCCGGCTGGCCGTTCATCAAAATGCCGACCAGTGTGGCACCGCCGACCATCATCATCGCGCCGAAGATCAGGTATTGCCCGAGCAGCGAAATACCACCCAGCGTGACCAATTGCGAAGTGTGTTGTTTAAAGCCGCTGAACAAATGCACCAGCTCCAATTCTTCGTCCTGGCTCAGCGCGCGGCAGCCGGCCATCAGTCCGACCAGTATCGCGGGCATCAGCAAACTGACCAGTGGCTCGCCTACAATCGGCACGTTGGATAATCCCACCGCCGCGATCACGCAGATAGACAGCAATACGATCCAGAGCAGCGGGGCTTTCATGAACAACACATAGCCCTGTTTGATCCATCCCCAGCCTTGTCGAGCGGGTAAGCGTTGCGGTTCCATGGTGATCTCCTCTATAGCCAAACAGGCTGTGTTGATGCGATGTGATTTTTCAGAATGTGTTCGAACTGGCGCGGGTCATGCGCATGAATCAATTCGCCGTCGCGCGGCAGGTGCATGTCGAACAGGCGCGACAGCCAGAAACGCAGCGCCGCACTACGCAACAATAGCGGCCATGCACGATGTTCGCTATCCAGCAGCGGGCGCACCGCATGGTAGGCGCGCAGCAACGATTGTACTTTTGCAGCATCCAGCCTGCCGTCTGAATTTGTGCACCAGTCGTTTATGGTGATCGCCACGTCATAGAGCAGCACATCGCTGCATGCGAAATAAAAATCGATCAGGCCGCCGATGCGATTTTCGTCCAGCAATACGTTGTCGCGGAACAGGTCGGCGTGGATCACGCCTTGCGGTAAGGACGCCCAATTCTGTTGCGCATGCAATGCGACTTCGCTGTCCAGTAGTTCGGCTTGGTGAATATCCAGAAATGGCCGTACCTGCGGAGC
>JBDTPU010000225.1:0-4822 GCA_039932535.1 Gallionella sp.
ATAGGCGCACTGGACGCTTTCAAGACTGCGATCAAACTTAAACCGGATTATGCCGGGGCTTATTACAACATCGGCAACGCCTTGCTGGGCAACAGGCAAATGGACGAGGCGGTGTCAAACTACCGGCATGCACTTGAGATCGAACCCGATTATGCCGAGGTGCATTGCGCCTTGGGCGTTGCCTTGAAACAACTCGGGAAAACGGATAGCGCCATAAAAAGTTTCCTGAAGGCAAAGGAGATCAATCCCGGTTTAACCGAAGTGCAGACCAATCTGGATATAGCCATGCACGATATCTTCAACGTAAGCAATACTATGTTGGCTAACGGGCAATTCGATGACGCTGTAGCAAGCTATCAACGAGTGCTGGACATTAAATCAGACTATGCTGAAGCCCATGCAGTCATAGGTATGGCACTGAAGGAGCTAGGGAAACTAGATGCCGCAGTGGTGAGTTACCAGAGAGCGCTGAGGATCAAACCTGACTTGGCAGAAGTGCACAGCAATCTTGGCAATGCGCTGCAAGACCTCGGGCAGCTCGAAAATGCAGTGGAAAGTTACCGACGGGCTCTAGCGCTTAAACCCGATTTCATGGAAGCTCACAGCAATCTTGGCAATGCGCTGCAAGGCCTCGGGCAGCTCGAAAATGCAGTGGAAAGTTACCGGCGGGCTCTAGCGCTTAAACCCAATTTCGTCGAAGCGCATAACAACCTGGGCCTCGCCCTGAAAGACCTCGGAAAACTTGAAAGCGCAATCGATAGTTACCGTCAGGCACTGGAACTCAAACCCGATTTTGCCGAGGCGTATAGCAATCTGCTGTTTGCCCTTAACTACACAGCCAACCATGCGTCTTCGTATTATCTTGAGCAGGCTCGTCAATATGGCCGGATCGTCGCTGCGAAGGTGGATGCGCGCTTTTCTTCTTGGCAATGTGCCGCTCGCCCCGAACGCCTGCGTGTTGGACTGGTGTCGGGTGATTTGCTGAATCACCCAGTGGGGTATTTTCTGGAAGCCCTGCTAACTCATATCGACCCTGCCCGCATTGAACTGATCGCCTATTCGACAGTTTTCACGGAAGATGAACTCACAAAGCGTATCCGCCCGCTCTTTTCCACATGGAAAACGTTGACTGGTCTAAGCGATGAAGCGGCCGCCAATTTGATCCACTCCGATGGTAGCCATATTCTGATCGATCTCTCTGGCCATACCGGACACAACCGCCTACCGGTGTTCGCCTGGAAGCCTGCGCCGGTACAAGTAAGTTGGCTGGGCTATTTCGCCACAACTGGAGTAGCGGAAATGGATTATTTGCTGGCTGATGTAGTCAGTGTGCCCGAGGTTCTGCAGGCGCAATTCACCGAATCCATCTGCTATCTACCCGACACCCGGTTATGCTTGACCGCACCCGGGATTGAACTTGCCGTTACGCCATTGCCCGCATTGCAAAACAGCTACATTACTTTCGGCTGTTTCCAGAATCTGGCCAAAGTGAATGAGGATGTACTTGCAGTGTGGGGAAAAATTCTTGCCGCTTTGCCAAATACAAAATTGCGAATGCAGTGCAAACTATTTGGCGAGCCGACACAGGTGGAGCAGTTCTTTCAGCGTTTGCAGCGTTATAACATCGACCCCGCACGTGTGACGATGCACGGATCAACCCAACGCCAGGCCTATCTGGCAGTGCATGCAGATGTGGATATGATTCTGGATACCTTTCCCTACCCGGGCGGCACCACCACATGTGAAGCGCTGTGGATGGGTGTGCCGACCCTGACACTTGCAGGCGACAGCCTGCTGGCGAGGCAAGGTGCCAGTCTGCTTACGGCAGCGAGATTGGAAGAATGGATCGCGTCCAGCAAAGAAGAATACATCTTGAAAGCAATTTCGTTTGCCTCGGACTTGTCCACGCTTGCCACATTGCGCGCCGGCTTGCGGCAGCAAATAGAGGCTTCTCCGTTGTTCGATGCCCCCCGCTTTGCCAGGAACTTCGAGAAGGCGCTGTGGAAGATGTGGCAAAATTACCAGGCTCAATAAGGAATTTCGGAAAGGTTGTGAGATGGGACCATTTGATCGATTCCGTTCACCCGGGCAAGATGTTTCGGATGGTGACGCAAGCAAGGCAGGCTCAGCCGAGCAGGATGCAACAAGCTTGATCGACGAAGGACATGCTCTTGAAGCGTCGGGTCGGTTCGACGAAGCGTTGCAATGCTATCTGGAGGCCATCCGGCGTGCGCCGACACTGGCACGCGCGCACCTTAATCACGGCAACGCCCTGCTGGCGAAAGGTGACTTGATAGGCGCACTGGACGCTTTCAAGACTGCGATCAAACTTAAACCGGATTATGCCGGGGCTTATTACAACATCGGCAACGCCTTGCTGGGCAACAGGCAAATGGACGAGGCGGTGTCAAACTACCGGCATGCACTTGAGATCGAACCCGATTATGCCGAGGTGCATTGCGCCTTGGGCGTTGCCTTGAAGGATCTTGGCCAATTTCAAGATGCAGCAGCAAGTTGTCTCCGTGCGCTGGAACTCAAACCCGATATGATCGAGGCACATTACAATTTGGGTCTTGCGCTGCAAAGTCAGGGGCAGCTTGAAAGTGCTGCGGCAAGTTACCGGCGCGCGGTGGAACTCAAACCCGATCTGGTCGAGGCGCATAAAAATCTGGGTTATACGTTACAGCATCTGGGTAAGCTTGAAGATGCGGTGGCGAGTTACCGGTGCGCTGTGGAACTCAAACCCGATCTGGTCGAGGTGCATAACAACATCGGACTTGCTCTACAAAACCTCGGACGGCTTGAAGATGCTGCGGCAAGTTACCGGCGCGCGGTAGAACTCAAACCGGATCTCGTCGAAGCACATAACAACCTGGGCAACATCCAGAAAATGCTCGGACAATTTCAAGATGCGGCGACGAGCTACCGGCGCGCACTGGAGTTTATGCCCGATTATGCTGATGCACATAGCAATCTTGGTGTCGTGTTGCATGACCTCGGGCGATACGAAGAGGCGTTGGCGAGTTACCGGTCAGCGCTGAGAATCAAGCCCGACTATGCCGAGGCACATTGCAATCTTGGCGCCACACTCAAGGAGCAGGGCAATCTTGCCGAAGCTGCAGCCAGTTATAGACGGGCGCTGCAAATCAAACCCGACTTTGCCGATGCCTATAACAATCTGGGGGTCGTGTTACATGACCAAGGGCAGCATAAAGAAGCGGTGGCAAATTATCGGCTGGCACTGGAAATCAATCCGGCTCTGGCTGTGGCGCATAACAATCTGGGCTCCGCGCTCAAGGAACAGGGCAAATTTACCGAAGCCGATGCCAGTTACAGGCGGGCGCTGGAGATCGAGCCTGATAAAGTAAAATATCGCGTTGCCCTGATGTTCAACATACCAAATGCCCCCTCGACTGTAGCGGCTTCCGAAGCTGTTCCAGAAAATTTTGATCGATCCCTGGGAGCGGTGTCTGATTGGATGGATTCTGCACCAGAGCAACACCAACAAATATCCGAAGCATTGTGTTTGCAAACCACTTTTTTTCTCGCCTATCGCTACGGAAATCATGTCTCCCTCCTGTCACGCTATGGGGACATGATGGCAACAAACTCATCTCAAAACCGCTTCAGCCATATCTCAAAGCGGAACAAGCCGCGCCTCGTGGTGGTGTCAAATCATTTTCGACGCCACTCGGTCTGGGATGTCATCCTTCGGGGTCTTCTGGTCAACCTTGATCGTTCGCATTTTGAGGTTGTGCTTTACAACACAAGTAATGAAGTGGATGAAGAGACAATGCTTGCCAAGTCTCTGGCAGATGTATGGCGGGATTTTGGCTCGGTGCCAAGCTTAAGCGGCTGGCTGGAAGCAATGTCTGCCGATCAGCCGGATGTCATTTTTTATCCGGAAATCGGCATGGATCGGATAACATTGAGCCTGGCTACCCGCCGTCTGGCCCCGTTGCAAGTTGCAAGTTGGGGGCATCCTATTACGACCGGTTTGCCAACCATTGATATGTATTTTTCCGGCGAACTGCTTGAGCCGCCGGACGCCGATCAACACTATCGCGAAAAGCTCGTGCGCTTGCCGGGTACGGGATGTTGTACTGCGCCTATCGAACTAAAGCCCGAAGGACTTCAGCAACTGTCGGCTGATCTTGCCAAGCGCCGCGGCCCCCGTTTTGTCATCGCTCAATCCCTCTTCAAATTCGATCCTGCCGATGACGCGCTGTTTGCAAGCATCGCTGCCGCAGTAGGCGAATGCACTTTCATTCTGATCAGCGACCCAAAGCTCCCTTGGGCGATGGAACATTTGATTGACAGGCTGAACCATGCATTCATTGAACGCAACCTTGATCTTGAACAGTACCTGCTGGTGGTCCCATGGATGCCCCGGGAAAAGTTTTACACGCTGCTTGATATCTGCGATATTTTTCTCGATTGCCCGTCGTTTTCCGGCTATACAACGGCTTGGCAGGCGGTCCAGCGGGGGTTGCCGGTGCTGACACTGGAAGGCAAATTCATGCGCCAGCGCCTGGCGGCAGGGTTGCTGCGCAAGATCGGGGTGACCGACACCATCGCTGCCTGTGCGGATGATTACGTGTCGATTGCAGTGCGGTTAGCTGCCGAATGCCGCGACGCGGAACATCGCGATGCCCGGCGCCGATCACTCAGAGCGGCTGCCCCGCTTGCGGACCATGACATCAGCGTAGTCAGGGTGTTTGAGCAGAACCTGATTGATGCGCTGGCTGAAAGTGAGCATCATTTTGAATTTGGCGCTGGCTGAAACACACCACAAACCTCGAAGGATCCGGAAAAACCCATG
>JBDTPU010000226.1:0-8066 GCA_039932535.1 Gallionella sp.
GCATGGCGGGCATAGCAATCAAAAAGTGATGGGTCATATTGAAATCGGACATGGTGGCATTGTAACGCTCTCTGCCTGACCGCACAATTTGAAATTTGAGATAGGCGCGCGATTGCCGGGAAATTTGTAGCCCGGCCATGAACTAGCTACAATCGAAAATTTATACCCATCCCGGCAGAAATGCTGGTAGCATAAAAGCTGGGTCGAAAAGTGAAACACTGAGCGTAGCCCACAATATCTGAATTAGCATAATCTTGGGGAGGATCGCATAATGCTAGATACAATAAATATGGACATGAAGCAAACCAGGCAAGGGAAAGTGTCGGGTTCTTGGCGTGCAATGATAGTCGGCGTGGCGGGTCTGCTCATCGCCGCACCGGTATACGCTAAAATCATTGATGTTCCAGTCGCTAAAGATGCACCGGTATACGTTAAAGAGGTGCCCGTATATTCTAAAACTGATACCGATCAGATGAAAGCTATGGAAAGCAAGCTGGAGGCTATGCAAGATGAGCTTACCCAACTGACCTCCGGGATGGCGAGCCGCTCCAATAGTGCAAATGGATTGCCTCTGCATGGTTTTATGGACGTAGGCTTTGCAAATAACAGCAGGGCATCAACCGATCCCAGAGGATTTTTCGTGGGGGCATTATCGTTTTATCTGGCGCCACATTTTGGAGATAAGGTCAAGGCCTTGGTGGAACCCAATTTTGAAGTAACCCCAACAGGTGCGGTTGCCACGGATTTGGAACGGCTGCAAATCGGCTACACGTTTAACGATAATGCGACGGCTTGGGCAGGACGCTTCCACACTCCATATGGATATTGGAACACCGCGTTCCATCACGGCGCGCAGATACAGACTTCAGTCCTGCGTCCGCGCTTCCTGGATTTCGAAGACAAGGGCGGGATTTTGCCGGCGCACATGGTCGGGCTGTGGGGCGAGGGTAAGTTCAAAGCAGGTGACAGTAGATTGACTTATGATGTTTTTGCCGGTAATGGCCCCCAGATCGCTGGAGGCGTATTGGATATCAATCAGGCTGGCGACAACAATCACCAGGCCATGGTGGGGTTCAATCTGGGATATGAATTCTCGGGAAGCCTGGATGGCCTGAGATTGGCAGTCCATGCTTTGCGCGGGGATGTGGATGACGATGCCGTGCTGCCCAACAAGACACAACTGAACATAGTGGGCGGCTCGGCTGTTTATTTATCGGACACGTGGGAAGTGATGGGCGAATATTATCGTTTCAACGACAAGGATCAGAGCGGCGGCACCGGCACGCATAAGAGCTGGGCTGATTATCTGCAAATAGGCAGGAGCTTCAATAACCTGACTCCTTATGTTCGCGTTGAAAGAACGGTGTTGGACCAGCAGGACAACTATTTCAACATGCAGGACAGCGGCCAGTCCTACGCCAGGCAAGCGCTGGGATTACGCTACAATCTGAACCAGAAGGCGGCGCTGAAATTCGAGTTGCTCAATTCGAGTTTCAAGGCGGACTCAACAGGGGCTACACCACGAACAGCGCTTGGTTACCGCAGCTTGTTCGTACAATACGCAATCGGCTTCTAGGTCTAAGGGGGATTATCATGAAAGCAATAATTTTCAGGGCTTGCTGTGTCGGTATCCTGTTTTTGTCGGCGCTGGTTGCCGCGAACGCAGCTGGTAGTGTTGTCGTTATTTCGAATTCGGGAATAGCCGTTTCTCCTGATGAAATACGGGATATTTTTCTGGGTGAGAAGCAATTTGCCGGAGGCGCCAAGCTGGTGGTGATTGACAATGCAGCGCTGCAAGGTGACTTCTTGTCTCAGGTCATGCACATGGATACCGCAAAATATAATGGTATATGGACCAAGAAATCATTTCGCGATGGTTTGACTCCCCCTGTGGTGAAGTCAGGCAACGCCGAGGTGATCGAATATATCAAACGGACACCGGGTGCGATTGGTTACGTTTCGACTGTGCCTGCCGGGGTAAAAGTCATTCAATAACTTAACACCATTGTCCACTGATTCAATCATCAGGAAAACATGACTGCCAATGTATTCATTGGCATTATTCGTTTTCTGTTCCTCACGCTAAAAATAATTGCCAAACCAGGAGTAAAAGTATGTTTGGAAAGTTGAGGTTGAAGCAGCGCATGTATCTGCAATTTTTTATGGCCGTACTGCCGCTTGCAATCGTGTTTTCTTACCAAATGTTATCGACCAGCGATTTGCCGGCCAAGGTCAATAAGATATTAAGTATTTATGACTTGAGTTTGCGGGCGTCCGAAAATTACAAAAGTTTTTTGAATGGGCTGGTCGACGCGGTGGATACCGGGTCAATCAGCAGCAAGACCCTCAGTTCACTCTCTGCAACCAAAACGGTTGTAGATGAACTGGCGACCGCTTCGCCATCGGGCAACGTCGCAACTGCTGCCGAAGCCCTAACAAAAATCCAGGCTGCAATTGCCGCAAAAAATTCGCTGGATTCAGTGACTCCGCTTAAGTCCGACATCAATTCCATCGATGCCGCCTTGACCGGTAAAATAGCGGACATCAAGATGCAACTTTCGACCTTGGTAGAGGATGATGCCAAGACAACGCACAAGAAAAACCAGATCTCGATTTATGTTGCTCTGGCAACTTTGCTGTTACTGGTTTTCATCATACGCCAACTGGTAAATGGTGTGACCACTCCTCTCGCACTGGCAGTAGGCACTGCACGGCGCGTTTCGGAAGGCGATTTGACGAGTGATATTGCTGTAGTTCGCCAGGACGAAATCGGGGAACTGCAGCGCGCCTTGTTGGAAATGAACAAAGCGCTGATTGCGATCGTTGGCGATGTGCGTTCGGCATCCGAGCAGATTACAACCGGCACGGATGAGATGGTAAGCGGCAATAGCGATTTATCGATGCGCACAGAACAGCAGGCCGCCAGCCTCGAAAATACCGCTGCGAGCATTACCCAACTTACCACCGCGATCGGCCATAATGCGGACAATTCGCAGCTGGCAAATGAACTCGCCGTGAATGCTTCAGAGGTTGCGATTAAAGGCGGCAAAGTTGTCGGGCAAGTTGTCGAGACTATGAACCTGATTAACGATAGCTCCAAAAAGGTGGGGGAAATTATTTCCGTCATCGAAAACATCGCCTTCCAAACCAATATCCTCGCGCTGAATGCGGCGGTGGAAGCGGCGCGCGCCGGTGAACAGGGACGCGGCTTTGCCGTGGTGGCCACGGAAGTGCGCAACCTGGCGCAACGTTCTGCAGCGGCCGCAAAAGAAATTAAAGCAATGATCGGCAACTCGGTAGACAAGGTCAGCAGCGGCACCAAACTGGTCAAAGAGGCTGGTGAAACCATGCAGGATATCGTCACAGCGGTAGCCCGCGTGACAGAGATGATGGCCGAAATTCAAGCCGCATCAGCCGAACAGAAAGACGGTATCGGACAAGTCAACGAGGCGGTTCATCAAATGGATGAGATGACGCAACAGAATGCTGCCCTGGTCGAACAAGCCATGGCCATCGCTGAATCGGTACACGATCAAACCAAAAAACTGACCGAAGCGGTGGAAAAATTCAAAATCCCCCGTATCGAAATGGCCGCCGAATCAAGTGAGTGGAAAAGTCAGCCCGGCAGCTTGTCTGCCAATAAGCCCAAAATCAGAACGAGTGCCATTCAATCCAGAATTAAGTTGTTAAGATAAAAACCAGTACTGCTAATTTACATGGATAGACAGGATGCACAGAATTTATCCTGTGCATCCTGTCTATCCATCTTTGAGCTCTATGCGGGTCTTTATGCGGGGTTTGGATTATGAAAGGTATTCCATAGCGCGGCGCGCAATATTTTGCAACGGTAGCACTTCACATACCCCGCCTGCCGCAATTGCTTCTTTAGGCATACCAAAAACCACGCAGCTCGCTTCATTCTGCGCAATAGTATAAGAGCCCGCCCGCTTCATTTCCCACAAGCCCTGTACGCCGTCCCGCCCCATGCCAGTGAGGATAATACCTAACGCGTTGGCTCCGGCCAAATTGGCTGCCGAACGAAACAGTACATCCACTGAAGGGCGATGGCGATTCACCAGCGGTCCCTGATTGAGTTCGGCGATATAGTGCGCCCCGCTACGCTTCAGCAGCAAATGTGAATGTCCCGGTGCGATGTACGCATGACCCGGCAGAATCCGTTCGTTATGCGCGGCTTCCTTGACTGAAATCTTGCACAAAGTGTTTAACCGATCTGCAAATGATTTGGTAAAGTGTTCAGGCATATGCTGGGCGATCAGAACACTCGGCGCATCCGCAGGCAATTTGATCAGGATGTCTTTAATGGCCTCGGTTCCCCCGGTTGAGGCGCCAATGACGATCAATTTTTCCGTGGAAGAAAATCGCCCTGAGGCGCTGTGTAAAATCGCATCAGCAGAAAATTTTTCCTGAACCACGGAGGAAATAACCGATTTGCGCATTTGCGCCTGGGCAACGGCGCGGATTTTATCGGTGATCTCGATGGCATATTCCTCCATGCCTCGGGCGATATCCAGTTTTGGCTTGGAAACGAAATCCACCGCCCCCAGTTCCAGTGCGCGAAAAGTGACATCTGAACCGGCCTCCGTCAATGAGGAAATCATCAACACCGGCATCGGGCGCAAACGCATCAGACGTTCCAGAAAATCCAGCCCGTCCATCTTGGGCATTTCCACATCCAACGTCAGCACATCCGGGTTGAGAGCCTTGATCATCTCGCGCGCCACCAGTGGATCGGGTGCCGCGCCCACGCACTCCATATCATGTTCGAGATTGATGATCTTCTTCAGCACGTCTCGTATTAACGCGGAATCATCGATTACCAATACTTTAATCTTGTTTTTCATTGCCATTTGTATTCAGATAATTTGCTTGCACGTCATCGATTTTCGATCAACCAAACAATTCCACATCGCCTTCCAGTTT
Organism: Gallionella sp.; assembly: GCA_039932535.1. Lineage (GTDB taxonomy): Bacteria > Pseudomonadota > Gammaproteobacteria > Burkholderiales > Gallionellaceae > Gallionella. The sequence continues at coordinate 4,942 of JBDTPU010000226.1, forward strand.
GGAATGATGCAAACGTGTTTTGTAGGCGGTTTCGCGATTGATAATCGTATCGTTATGCACCTGTTTCAACTTCTTCACCCTGACCAGGCCGGTACTGGGGAAGTAGTACACTTTGCGCGGATAAATATCGAGTAAATCCTGCGCAGCAACAGCAATCTTTTCTGTTTTGAGAAATTCCAATACAAACTCTGCATTCCGCTCGCCGACATTGGCAACGGTAAAGCCGCGCAACACCGAACCGCCGCCAAATACTTTCGCCTCAAAATTGTTGCGCTTCGCGCCCATCTTGAGCAACTGGTTAATCAATATTTCCATCGCATAAATGCCGTAACGCGCCGACTCGCCCAGCGGATTGCCCCGATCCTGGCCGCTTTCCGGCAACATGAAATGATTCATCCCGCCGATCCCGCTGACCTTGTCACGGATGCAGGCACACACACAGGAACCGAGCACGGTAACCAGAACCATTTCCCGCCCGGTTGCATAATATTCGCCGGGCAATATTTTGGCCGCCTCTGAATTATGTTCCCGATCAAAATACAAATGCGGCGAAAGCGTTTCTTCGAAGCCACGATCAGCCATAGCGAACTTTCCTTTTTTGCGTCACCAGCAATTGATTATTGCTCATAAATTTTGGTTATGCCAATTCATACACGGTTTTTCCGCGCAACTTAAATAAGTGCCCGGCATTATGAAAATTTTCCGAATGTCCGGCAAACAGCAGCCCCTGGGGTTGCAATAACGGCGCGAATCTTTGCAAGATTTTAAGCTGTGTTTCCTTATCAAAATAGATCATCACATTGCGACAAAAAATTGCACCCAGCGGCGCACGTATCGGCCAGTCATCGCCCAGTAAATTCAATGGCCGGAAAGTGATCATGGCGCGCAACTCCGGCCTCACCCGCACCAAACCGGATTGTGCTCCCGTGCCCTTGAGAAAGAAACGCTTCACCACGTCCTCGGCAAGTTTTTCAACACGTTCAACCGGATAAATCCCCGCTTCTGCTTTAGCGAGCACATTGGTATCCACGTCGGTGGCGAGGATGGAAACAGGCGGCGTGAAACTGCCAAATGTATCCACCATCGTCATCGCCATTGAGTAGGGCTCTTCACCCGTTGAAGCCGCCGCACACCACAAGGCAAGCGGGCGCCCTCCCTGGTGCTTGGCGACATGTTCGGCCAGCATCGGAAAATGGTGCGGCTCACGAAAAAAAGAAGTCAGGTTGGTGGTCAGCGAATTGACGAATGCCTCCCATTCAATCTGGTCCCCACTTTCCAGCAGCACCAGATAATCCCGAAAATTATTGATGCCATTCGCCCGCAGACGACGCGCCAGTCGGCTATACACCATATCTTGTTTGGATGATTTGAGCGAAATGCCGGCATGCGCATAAATCAAGCTGCATATCCGTGCGAAATCCTTTTCCGTGAATACAAATTCACGATCGCGGCCGCTACCGAATTGAAGATCAGTGTTCATCATTCATGTAAGTTTACACGGGCTAAAATTATTTAGGGCGACTATAGCCTGGTTTTCCCACAATCATGCCCGTGGATACAACATGATAGAATTCCAGCCTTTCAGATTTTCAATACCTCAGGAATCACGTCATGTTCTCCAGCAAAAATACGATTGCCCATACCGATCCGGAATTATGGGTGGCCATACAAAATGAAAATCGCCGCCAGGAAGATCACATCGAACTGATCGCCTCGGAGAATTACACCAGTCCTGCGGTGATGGAAGCCCAGGGCAGCAAGCTGACCAACAAGTATGCGGAAGGCTATCCGGGCAAGCGCTACTACGGCGGCTGCGAGTATGTGGACGTGGCCGAACAACTGGCGCTGGATCGCGTGAAGGCGCTGTTCGGCGCGGAGTATGCCAATGTGCAACCGCATTCCGGTTCGCAGGCGAATCAGGCGGTGTACATGTCGGTACTCAAGCCCGGCGATACGATCCTGGGCATGTCGCTGGCACACGGCGGGCATTTGACGCACGGTGCATCGGTAAATGTCAGCGGCAAGCTGTATAAAGCCGTCCAGTACGGACTGAACGAAAAAGAAGAAATTGATTACGATCAGGTGCAGGCGCTGGCTACCGAGCACAAGCCCAGGATGATCGTGGCGGGCGCCTCCGCATACTCATTGGTGATCGACTGGAAACGTTTTCGCGCGATCGCCGACAGTGTTGGCGCCTATCTGTTTGTGGACATGGCGCATTACGCCGGTCTGGTCGCGGCAGGCATTTATCCGAGCCCTGTCGGCATTGCGGACTTTGTCACCAGCACCACCCACAAGACTTTGCGCGGCCCGCGCGGAGGGATTATTCTTGCTAAAGCAGAATTTGAAAAAGTGCTGAATTCGGTGATCTTTCCCGGCATCCAGGGTGGCCCGCTGATGCATGTGATTGCCGCAAAAGCCGTAGCGTTCAAAGAGGCGGCCAGCAAGGAATTCAAAGAATACCAGATACAGGTGGTAGATAATGCGCGGGTGATGGCCAAGGTATTGCAGGAGCGAGGTTTGCGCATCGTGTCGGGACGCACTGACAGTCATGTGTTCCTGCTGGATCTGCAAGCCAAGCACATCACCGGTAAGGATGCCGAAGCCGCGCTGGGACGCGCGCACATCACGGTCAACAAGAACGCCATTCCCAATGATCCGCAAAAACCCTTTGTGACCAGCGGCATCCGCATCGGCAGTCCGGCGATGACTACGCGCGGCTTCAAAGAACTGGAAGCGGAAAAACTCGCGCACCTGATCGCCGATGTGCTGGATGCGCCCCACGATGATGCGGTGATCAAGCGCGTGGTCGGCGAAGTGAAAAAGCTAACCACGCAGTTTCCGGTTTATGGGGCGTGAAACTCTGTGAAAGGTGAAAAGTGAAACGTGAAACGATACCGCTCCCTCCTGGCAGGGAGGGTCGCGCCATAGGCGCGGGGTGGGCATCACCTTTCACTTTTTACCTTTCACCTTTTAAACTATGAAATGTCCCTTCTGCAAACACCCTGATACCCAAGTGGTGGATACGCGCGAAAACGACGATGGCGACAGAGTCCGTCGCCGTCGCCGTTGTTTGTCGTGCGACAAACGCTTTACCACTTATGAGGCGGTGGAATTGCGCATGC
>JBDTPU010000227.1:0-14304 GCA_039932535.1 Gallionella sp.
CACCGAAAAAGAGGGCAGTGTCAGTTTTAAGGTCTGCGTGGTACCGCGCTCGTCCAAAAGCGAAATAGTGGGCGAACACTACCGCGCGTTAAAAATAAAACTTACCGCTCCCCCGGTCGATGGGGTTGCAAATGCCGAGTTGATCAAATTGTTTGATAGAGTACCCGCAGGAACGGACGTCGAAATCATCGAGTGATTTTTCAAGGGAGGATACCATCATGAGCCATCCTTTTACCGTGAGTATGATCTGTTGGCATGACGGCGAGCCTTTGCTGAAATCAATTCGCGAGGCGGTGTTCATTCGCGAGCAAGGCGTTCCCGCGGAGCTGGAATGGGATGGGCTCGATGAAAGTTGCCGACATGCGCTGGCGATTAGCCATCAAGGCGATGCAGTCGGTTGCGGACGGATGCTTGCCAACGGCCATATCGGGCGTATCGCAGTGATGCCGCAGTGGCGCAAAAAAAAGGTCGGCACGGCGGTCATGGAAGCGTTGCTTAATTATGCCCGCGCGCATGGTTACAAGCAGGTGGATGTAGATGCGCAGACTTACGCGGTGCTGTTCTATCGTGGTTTTGAATTTGTCGAGCGCGGTGATGTGTTCATGGACGCAGGGTTGCCGCATATCAAAATGTCTTTGAAACTCAAATATACATAGCGGCATAAATATACTGCGCGATTCCGGGGCGAGGTCGGGCGGTGCTCGCGCTCCTCATACCGGTGTTTAGAACCCAGCCAATTCAAATAAGACAACGGCGCGTTGTGCTCTGGAGTCGTTCACGAGCCGGGCAGGGGATAGGGCAGCGGCAAAAATTGCAATGTTTCACCTTGCAATGATTTCCAATGCACTGCCTGTGTTTCACGACTGCTGATCTGCACCGTCGCCAGCACGTCATAACCCCCAGAGGGCGCCGGTGCGGCGTTGACTATCATGCCGCTGGCTTGTCCTTCCATATCGGTGCTGAATAATTCGTCGCCTGCTTGAGGAGCTTCGCTGCTGTTGAGATGCGCCAGATACATCCGTCGTTTCAGTTTGCCCAGATACTGCATGCGTGCGACGATCTCCTGTCCCGGATAGCAGCCTTTCTTGAAATTCACGCCGCCGATAAGATCAAAATTCACCATTTGTGCGACGAACTGTTCCTGCGTTTGCGGCAGGATGATCGGGATGCCGGAGCGAATGTTGAGCCAATCCCAACAACTGCTGCCCACAGGCTTTGCATGCAGGCTGAGCATTTCCCACAGCATGGACGCGTGTTGTGCCGTGGTATTGATTTGCAGGCGAGTGCCGTCGATTTTTATCACATTGCCCACGGCGGTAGTCGTCACGCCCAGTTGCTGTTGCGGCAATTCGCCGAATGGCTCACGCAAAACTTGCGCAGTTGCGCCTGACAGTCCCAGCGAAATAATTTCGTCGCTCGCGTCGGTAATTTTCACCTTGGCGCGCAGCACATACATGCTCAACTTTTTGCGGATCGGCTCGATGAGTGTACGCGGCAGTTGCAGCAGATAATCGTCGTCGTCGCGCCAGATCAAAAAGGTCGCCAGCATTCGCCCCTTTGCGGTATTGAAGCTGCTGAATTGCGCGCGAGTGTTGCTGACTTCGCGGATATCGTTGCTCAGCAGGTTTTGCAGAAAAGGTTGCACCTCTTCGCCCGACACACGCAACACGCCAAATTGGCTGAGATCGCAAAGTACGGCGCTTCGTTCTGTGGCGTTCAACTCGGCAGCGCTGTTACCGAAGTGATGTACATGGCCCGCATCGAAAGTCGCGCCATGCAGGACGAGGAAATTTTGCCAGTCTGGATTCATGGTTGTTTGGTCGGAAAGTACAGATGATCTGCGCACACAGTGTTGTTCAATGTAAAGCCTGTGTCAACCTTGACCATGACGTGTGCGGGCTATTCCGCTAAACTTCGCGTATGAAAATCGTATTTGCTTGGTTGCTGGCTGGCTTGCTTTCCGCATGTGACGGGGGAATGTGGAATAACCCTTATCCGGCGGCGGACGAGGGCAAGTCGATTTTTTACACCGCATTCACCGAACGTCCCAAGCATCTCGATCCGGCGCAGGCATACAGCGAAAACGAGTATGAGTTTCTCGCGCAGATTTATGCGCCGCCGTTGCAATACCATTACCTGAAACGCCCTTATCAACTGGTGCCGCTGGCGGCAAGTGCAATGCCGACGGTGCGTTATTGGGACAAGCAACACCGTCCGCTACCGGACACGGCGCCTGCGGAACAGATCGCCTACAGCGTGTATGAGATACATATCAAACCCAATATGCGCTATCAGCCGCATCCGGCATTTGCGCGCGATGCGGATGGGAAGCCGGAATATGATCAGCTTACGCCGCACGACCTGCGGGACATTCATGCGCTCAGTGATTTTTCACATAGCGGAACACGTACTGTCACGGCGGCGGATTATGCATATCAGATAAAGCGCCTCGCCCATCCGCAATTACATCTGCCGATTTTCGGCGTGATGAGCGAGTACATCGTTGGACTCAAAGAATATGCCGCGACATTGCAACAGGCGCTGAAGAAAAATCCCGACGCGTTCCTCGATCTGGACAAATATCTGCTGCCGGGCGTGCAGGTGATCGACGATCACACTTATCGTATTGAGGTATACGGCAAGTATCCGCAATTTGCCTACTGGCTGGCGATGCCGTTCTTTGCGCCGATGCCGCCGGAGGCCGAGCGGTTTTACGCGCAGGCGGGGATGCGCGAACGCAACCTGATTCTGGATTGGTGGCCGGTGGGCAGCGGACCCTATTATTTGTCCGAGAACAATCCCAACCAGCGCATGGTGCTGACGCGTAATCCGTATTACGACAGCGAGACCTATCCCACCGAAGGCGAAGCGGGCGATGCTGCCGCCGGGTTGCTGACGGATGCGGGCAAGTCGCTGCCGCTGATCGATCAGATCGTATTCACCCTGGAGAAGGAAACCATTCCTTACTGGAATAAATTTTTACAGGGTTATTACGATGCTTCCGGTATCAGCTCGGACAGCTTCGACCAGGCGGTGCAGGTGACTGTCGGCGGCGAGGCAACGGTGACTGACGCGATGAGGGCGCAGGGCATTACGCTTTCGACTGCGGTGGCGACTTCCACCATGTATACCGGATTCAACTGGCTTGATCCCATTGTTGGGGGGAGCTGCGCTACTGCCGCATGTGATCCGGAACGGGCGCGCAAGCTGCGTCAGGCGATCGCGATCGCGGTGGATTTCGAAGAGTTCATTTCAATTTTTGCCAATGGGCGTGGTATCGCCGCACAGTCGCCGATCCCGCCGGGAATTTTTGGTTACAAGGAAGGCGAGGCGGGCATCAATCACTATGTGTATGACTGGGTGGATGGTGCGCCGAAGCGCAAATCCATCGAAACTGCCAAGCGGCTGCTTGCCGAAGCGGGCTACCCCGGCGGCGTGGATGCGCAAACTCGCCAACCGCTGGTGATCAATCTGGATACCACTGCGAATGGGATCGGCGACAAGTCACGGCTTGACTGGCTGCGCAAACAATTCGACAAAATCAATGTGCAACTGGTGGCGCGCAGCACCGACTACAACCGCTTTCAGGACAAGATACGCAAGGGCGATACGCAGATGTTCTACTTCGGTTGGAATGCCGATTATCCAGACCCGGAAAATTTTTTATTTCTATTGAGTGGCGCGCAAGCCAAGGTGAGCAAGGGAGGCGAGAACGCCGCGAATTACAGCAACCCGGAATATGACAAATTGTTTGAGCAAATGAAAAATATGGAAAACAGTCCGGCGCGTCAGGCGATCATAGATCGCATGGTGGAAATTGTGCGCCGCGATTCACCGTGGTTGTGGGGCTTTCATCCGAAAAATTATGTGTTGCAGCACAGCTGGCTGAGCAACGTCAAAGCCAACGTGATGGCAAACAATAAACTCAAATATTGGCGTGTGGATGCGCAACGGCGCGATGCACTGCGCCGCGACTGGAATCAACCCGCTCGCTGGCCGCTTTGGCTGGGTGCAGTGGTGTTATTGCTGTTTAGTGTGTGGCTGTGGCATGTGTTGCGCCAGCGCGAGGAAGCAAAATGAGAACAACGAAATTTGCAGGTGAAAAAAAGCCAACATGTAGTTGGCCTTATATTTTGAGCAAGCGGGTTATTTTTTGCTGGATGACGGGCACGGTGTGTCCATCATGCTGCCCCCAGCCAAGCCCACAATGACAATGCTTAAAAATACGCAAATGATTGCCAGTGCATGGCCAAACACAAATCCGCCCAAAAAAAATAAAATCGCAGCAATGATGACCGACACTATAAGTGTGCGAGTTTTGGAATCCATAATGAACCTTTCATAATTAAATACCGGACAATTTTTGTCCGCTGGGTAAATGATAGCGTAATGTGAGGAGAAAATGTGAACAGAAAACGACTTTCATCGAGTTACTGCACAGAAACATATTCTGCCAATGAGTTGATTTCGAGGTCAGTCAGTGAGGCGGCAACCCGATTCATGATGCCGTTAGGAGTATTGGTGCGAGAGCCATCCCTGAAATTGACCAGTTGGCGACGAATGTACTCTTTATGCTGGCCGCCGATCACCGGGAACATCGAAATTTTTGGATCCACGCCCTTGCCGTTTACCCCGTGGCAAATTACGCAGGCGAGCCGCATCTTGGATATATCGCCGTGCAGAAATAATTCCTTGCCAATGGGATTGTCTGGCGAGCCATCACCTTCCATTTTATCCTGGCTGGAGAAATAAGCGGCGATATCAGCCAAGTCATCATCATTAATGGTTGCGGCCATTGCATTCATGATCTGGTGTGAGCGTGTGCCAGCCTGATAATTGCGGAGTTCTTTGGCGATATATTTTGCATATTGCCCGGCGAGCTTGGGAATGATCGGCTCGGTGCTGTTGCCATACTCTCCGTGGCAGCCTTGGCACAATTGCGATTTCTCCCTGCCCTCAACCGGATCGCCCGGGGCACTGCGCAGTTTGATAGCTTCGGGACTTTCCATATCGGTATCGGCACTGACTGTGGGCGGAGCAATCGTGTCGTTCTGGGCGAATCCGCCGGTGGCCATAATCAGGGTGGCTAGTGTCAAGCCAGTGGCGATGCTACGTTTAATGTGAAACATGCCGCCCCTTGCTGGTCTGCTGACTACTACTGCCCGGAAACAAAGTCCGCTAACGCTTCGAGTTCGTCATCAGTCAGTTTCTGGGTAATTTTGTTCATGATGCCGTTCGGGCTGTTGGTGCGATCACCTTTACGGAAATTAACCAACTGGCGACGAATGTAGTCCTTTTGCTGTCCGCCAATTACCGGGAACATCGAGGTATTCGGCGTCAAGCCCTTGCCGTTTACCCCGTGGCAATTGACGCAAGCGACCATTGTTCTGGAGATGTCGCCATGCAAGAATAATTTCTTGCCGAGCTCGTTGTTGGAGCCCTCACCTTTCATTTTAGGACGGGTAGCGAAATAAGCGGCAATATCGGCCAGATCGTCATCGCTGATGGTCGCGGCCATCGCGTTCATGATCTGATGCGAGCGCGTGCCTGCCTGGTAATTGCGCAGCTCTTTGGCGATATATTTTCCATATTGTCCGGCCAGCTTGGGAATCAGGCCTTCGATGCTGATGCCTTCCTCGCCATGGCAGCCTTGACACAATTGGGATTTTTCCTTGCCCGCAACCGGGTCGCCAGGACCACTGCGCAATTTGATTGACTCCGCGCTGTCGTCGCCGGGGTCGACACCGATTTGTCCGGTAAGCGGATTGGTGTTTTCATTCCGGGAGAAAGCAAGCGTAGCCGTGAGCAGAACGATCACGGACAAGCCGGCGATAATTTTATTTTTGAGGTGCAACATATCATTCTCCTCCGCTTGAGCCAGCTCTCGCCGCGGTGTGCTTAAGTTATGGAGTGCAGGTTACAGTTAAACACGCTGTAACCTGCACTGCTGGAAGTAATTACTTTTTGCTGGCTTCTCCCGGCGCTATTCTGGGTGCCGTCGACAAAAACGCTGCGATGTTTACAATATCGTCATCGGTGAGTTTTTTCGCAATTCCGCGCATGATGCCAACCTTGTCGACGGTCGGATCATTTGCCCTGCTGTCGTCGCGCCAGCTATTCAGCTGATTAACCAGATATACAAATTTCTGCTGATTAATTGCCGGAAACCTCGGATCGCGCCCATTAAATCCATGACAGTCCTGACAAGGAGGAATTTTGCCTTTCACACCTTGCGTGACTATGGCTTTACCCAATTCCGGCTGACCAACTTTGTTGCCGTCGGCGGCAAGCGCTTTCAAGTCAGATGGATCAACCTCATAGTCCAAGGTATTGAGATACCCAGCCAGATCGCGGCGATCTTGCTCATTCAATGCCTTGGCAAAATCATTCATGGCTGCACCCGCCCCACCGGGGGTGCGCTTGCCTGCGGCAAACTCCGTGAGTTGCTTGATGACATAACTCTGACCAATATTGGCCAAGCGCGGCGCTCCCATCGCGTCATTACCCAATGCTTTTTCCCCATGACATCCCTGGCAAGCAGCCGCATCTCCTTTGCCTTCGTTGAAGATCGTCTGGCCATTAAGGATATTGAGACCAAAGGTTGACTCCGCCGCCATTGCTGGTGCTGACTGTAGAACAACGCTGACAGTCAGTAACAGCCATGCCGATAGCATGAATTTATATGTGCTCATTATTCTCGCCCTAGTTCTGAAAATTAAAGCCTACAATCCCGAAACGTAATCCGCCAACGCCTCGAGTTCATCATCAGTCAATTTCTGGGTGATGATATTCATTACGCCGCCCGGACTATTACTGCGATCACCTTCCCGGAAGTTAATCAGTTGCCCACGGATGTAATCCTTGTGCTGACCGCCAATCACCGGGAACACCGAATTGCTCGGCGACTTGCCCTTGCCATTTGCACCGTGGCAATTGACACAGGCGACCATCATTCTGGACATATCGCCGTGCAAAAATAAATTTTCGCCAACTTTATTATTGGATCCGTTGCCTTTCATTTTTTCCTGGCTGGCGAAATACGCGGCAATATCGGCCAGGTCATCATCGCTGATGGTCGCCGCTATGGCGCTCATGATCTGATGAGTACGCGTACCTGCCTGGAAGTTACGCAGTTGCTTCGCAATGTATTTGGCATATTGGCCAGCCAGCTTCGGCGCCATACCTTCCAGGCTGATACCCATCTCTCCGTGGCAGCCTTGGCACAGCTGCGATTTGTCTTTGCCTGCGACCGGGTCGCCGGTGCCGCTACGCAATTTGACTGCATCCGCGCTGTCGTCAGTTATTGCAACACCTTCAGTTGAAGCAGGAGCAGGAGCCGACATTTTTCCCTTGTGGATGATCTTGGCAAATGCAACCGGGGTCGTTAAAAAAACGACCAGGGCGAGACCCACGGCGATATTGTTTTTTACGTGAAACATGTCAATCTCCTTATCTCATTCATATCATTGTATTATTGAGGTGCCTAATTTTGCAACTGTTTTACCTGCTGGATGTCGTCTTGACTTATTGCTTTTCGTCTGAAGCGAATTGCTTGATTACATTGGAAACACTCGTGCTAAATGACTGAATGATCGCTTATCTGATTCGCCGTATTTTATATTCCCTGCCCATTCTGGTCGGGGTTAATCTGCTTACTTTTGCGCTGTTTTTTGTGGTGAATACGCCGGACGATATGGCGCGCATGCAACTTGGTATCAAGCGCGTTACGCCCGATGCGATTGAAAAATGGAAGCAACAGCGCGGTTATGACAAGCCGTTATTGCTGAACCGCACTGCCAGCGGCACAGGCCAGATCACCGACACGATTTTCTGGCACAAGTCCGCCAGTATGTTTGTGCTGGACTTCGGTTATTCGGATGACGGGCGCAGCATCAGCCGCGAAATCGCCACGCGCATGGGGCCTAGCCTGGCGATTGCACTACCGTCATTTGGCGTCGGGCTGGCGGTGTATATCAGTTTTGCGCTACTGATGACGCTGTTTCGCGCCACCGCGCTGGATATGGCGGGCGTTGCGCTGTGCGTGCTGCTGATGTCGGTATCAGGTTTATTTTACATAATCGGCGGGCAATTCATAGTCAGCAAGTTGTGGCATCTGGTGCCGATATCGGGCTATGACGGCGGCATGGGCAGCTTTAAATTTGTGGTATTGCCCATCGTGATTGGCGTGATCGGCAGCGTGGGTTCCAGCAGCCGCTGGTATCGCACCATCTTCCTCGAAGAAATCGGCAAGGATTATGTGCGCACCGCGCGAGCCAAAGGCTTGTCGGAATTGAGGGTGTTGTTCCGCCATGTATTGAAAAACGCGATGATTCCGATCCTCACCGGCGTGGTGGTAATCATCCCGCTGCTGTTCATGGGCAGCTTGCTCACCGAATCATTTTTCGGTATTCCCGGCCTGGGCAGCTACACCATTGATGCGATCAATGCGCAGGATTTCAGCGTAGTGCGCGCGATGGTGTTTCTTGGCTCGCTGCTGTATATCGTCGGACTGATCCTCACCGATATTTCCTACACCATCGCCGATCCGCGAGTGCGGTTATCATGAGTTTCATGCCCGTAATTCTGTGGAGCGACGCGCTGGTGTTCCTGTTGCTGGTGGCGGGCATCGTCAGCGCGTGGTATGTGAGGCAGCGCGAACATTTGTTATTACCTTGGCGACGCGTGGCGCAGAATGCGACAGCGATGGTGTCATTGCTGGTGTTATCACTATTTTTGTTGATCGGCCTGCTGGATACGCTGCATTATCGGGTAGCCTTGCCGGACAAAAATAATGGCGAGACAGTGTATTCGCCTGAAGTGTTGAGTGTGTTCGATAAACTGGTGACGCCGCTGCGTACCCAGACCGAGAAAACTTATTCCGCGCCGCTGGCCATGACGCTCTATGCCAAGGAGAGCAGCACCGATATACAAGGCAATGTGGTGCGCGACTATCCGCGCTTGCGCTATGGTGGTGCGCAACTGGCCGATGCAGCACAGCGCGAAGGCGATGTGGCAAAGCGGGCGGCGATCGGTGCAATAGCGGGATTACTGATTGGACTGTTGATATTTCTTGCGGTAAGCAAGGCGCTGCGCAGTTCCACCCCCTCTCCCTTGAGGGGAGAAGGCTGGGGAGAAGGTGAAAAAGTTGCGAATCGCCCCCTTTCCCCCAACTCCTCTCCCCCCGTGGGAGAGAGGAGTCGTCGCCAGCATCGGGCATTGGTTATCACCACCCTCATCCTCGCCGCTTCGATCGGCATGACTTTCAATCTTGCTGTTGTGTATCACGTGCTTGGCACCGATAAAGTCGGGCAGGACGTGCTGTATTTGTCACTGAAAAGTATCCGCACTGGACTGATCATCGGCACCGTTACCACACTGGTCACTCTGCCGCTGGCTTTGCTGCTGGGCATCGCAGCGGGATATTTGCGCGGCTGGGTTGATGATGTGATTCAGTATGTCTACACGGTGCTCAGCTCCATTCCCAGCGTGCTGCTGATCGCGGCGGCAGTGCTGATGATGCAGGTGACCATTGATACGCATCCTCAATGGTTTGATAACTCTGCCTCGCGCGCCGATCTGCGCCTGGTGTTTCTGTGCCTGATACTCGGCGTCACCAGTTGGACCGGCCTGTGCCGCTTGCTGCGCGGGGAGACGCTCAAGCTGCGCGAAATGGAATACATCCAGGCGGCGCAGGCGTTCGGTGTCTCTACCATGCGCATTCTCACGCGCCACATCATGCCGAACGTGATGCACATCGTGCTGATTTCGCTGGTGATGGATTTCAGCGGACTGGTGCTGGCCGAGGCAGTGCTGTCTTATGTCGGCGTGGGCGTCGACCCCTCCATGATCAGTTTCGGCACGATGATCAACGCGGCGCGGCTGGAGATGGGGCGCGAGCCGATGGTATGGTGGGCGCTGGCCTCCGCCTTCGGTTTTATGCTGGTGCTGGTGCTGGCGGCGAACCTGTTTGCCGACGCAGTGCGCGATGCGTTCGATCCGCGCTTGAACCGGACATAATCCGGTGCCCGCACATCAGGCTACTTAATCACGTTGCCGCACTAAGCTGATTTGCCGCGCGGCGGCGGCACTTTTCCACCAGCGCGCCGTGCTTCCGATAATCCGATCGCAACGGCCTGTTTGCGGCTGGTTACTTTTTTTCCGGAAGTGCCACTCTTGAGTTTTCCATGCTTGAGTTCGTCCATTGCTTTCCCGACTTTCTGTGATGCTAACTTGCCATATTTGCTGGGCATGATTTTTCTCGCAATAAAAATAAGGGAGCCTAAAATAATCCGTGGGGTGCCCACTTATCTGTACGGAAGCGCACCGGGATAAGGCTGACAGCATCAGTGATTGTCAAAGTCGCTATAACGCGTCGGCAGCACCATGGCCACATAGATTTCAAGCAGCGCCTGAAGCGTAGGGTTCGATTCTTCAACAAACCGGGCATCCATTTTGCGAATGCGCGTTTTGGCTTCGAGGAATGCCGCAGCAAATATCGGCTCATCCATCTGGGTTGCGCGCCCCCCTTCTATTTTTCGGGACGAGGTGAGTGAGTCACCTACAGTTTCTCTGGCAAGCCAGTAAGCGAACGACGCCATCCGGTGTGTAGCAGCGGGTTTGGAATGACGACCTAAACGACCACCAATATGATTACTGCGGCCTACATACAGATGATGGGCGTCCTCGGATAATAAATACACCCCTGCAGTAGGCATTATCTCTGGAAGACTGTCGGGTTTTACTGGCTGCATCTTAAGGAGCTGATGCAAAAGAGGTTTGAGCGCCTCAACGTGAGCGAGAAATTTAGTATCCATGTCGGCGGGTTACTTAACGTTCAAAGCAATGGACTGGTCAACCGGGGAAATGGACTTGCTTAATAGTTGTGCCATGTATTCTAAAAGCTCGACGTCCACATCGGCGATATGGCCAGGAGAAAAATCGAAGTGACATATCGTCCCGAACATCTTGCCGTCCTGATCCAGGAGCGGAACGCCGCAATACGACTGCACCATTTTTTGCTTAGGATGATTATGCGCTCGCTCATCTTGTTGAGCGTCATGGGTCAAAAATATCTCTCCGGATTCGCGGACAAAAATGCAATATGACTCGAGCACGGGGATATCCGAGGAGCTTTGAATTTCCGGGTGCTCGCGATCGAAAAAGGTGAGGGTATGGAGCGTTTCGTCATTGAATCGGTACAGGGAAGTAAAACGCTGACTGCTCAATGAATTGAGATACGCGACCGCGGCGCGCACATCATCATTTGCCAAAATTAATTTTAAATTTGTAATAGCTTCTGAATTTTGTATCCGATTCATGAGGGCAGCTTGCTAGTTACGTAGAAGGGGGTCGCTTTTGCTCTGTCCGCTTGAGCACAGGGGTTAAAGTTTGATATTGAATGCACGAATTTTTTTGAAACATGGCCTATTAACTCCTGAATATCCGCATCTTGTTGACAGCTCGTGGAGACATTGGTTGCGTAGTCTTTAAATTGGTTCCGACTTTTATGTAATTATCGCTGAGTACATATGCCCAACGAGGCTGTAGAAAAAGTATCATCATGCCCGCATCGTGCCCGTGAACCAAAACAAATATCAAGGTCAAACTTCAAGATAAAATTGCGGAGACAGATATGGCGCGTTACAGCCCCTTCTTTAATTTGGTGGATATTGCTTGAATAGATTTTTCTAAATTCTGCGCGGCAATTTTCTCTTGGAGAGATTTGTTTGTTACTGCGACAAAGATGGAATGAATACCGCCAACATTTTAATGCTGCCCATAACGTCTCAATGTCTGCGCTTTCGACGTAAGCTACTACCTTCGCATAGTCTTCTAGGTAGGAGTCTTTGAAGTAATGATTGATACAAATTCTTCGTAGGTCATTTGGTTACTTCTAACGTTTGAATTCACCGGCCTGCGCGGCTTTTCGCGCAGGTCCGGTGGAATGATGGGTTGGGCAGCACGATCACATTGCCGCGATAAATTCATCTGCTGTTACATCGGCTTGACGCAGAACACCAGCAAGCGTGCCAATTTTAACTTCACCATGCATTGGGACGACACAACCTTTGGCGCCACGTCGCATAATGACGTGGCTTCCGGATTGGCGAATTTTTTCGAAACCAAGGCGCGATAATGTTCGTATTATTACTGCCCCAGAGACATGGGGTAGCTTAGGCATGAGCAGGAATACTGAACATAGTTACCAACGGATGGCCATGTGTGGGCAACGGAAATTCAGATAAATAGAGCGCTGTAGCTTCCTGTAAGTTAGCGAGGGCCTCTTCAACGGTTTCACCTTGAGTAGAGGTTCCCGTTTCAGGGTTCAGGGCTATGTAACCACCTTCTTCGGCTGGATTGAGTATTGCTGTCAGTTCCATGATCGCACTCCTGTGGAAAATAATCTAATTATCGCTCATTTTGGCTATTGATGCCCAACGTTCAAATTGAGGGGGCTGCGCGCTTTTGCGCAGTCCCTCTCGAATGCAGGGTTGGGCATGTTACTGACCTCACACCAGTTGCCCAGTATCAAAATAATATTGGCGTTTATTAACATCATTGCTCAATCACACATGAACAGCCTTGCGCACTAACCGAACATTTACATTTTCCAAATAGCGTACCCTCAGGGCAGCCGCACGCCATTGGGGTTGGCGCGGGGGGTGGGGTTATGTATTCTCCTGATGAAGTATCACTCAATATGACTCGATCACGATTATCGTCCATCGTATGTGCGCCATTTTTTGCTTTCTGCAACCGATATTGGGCTTGCTCTTCGCTCTTTTTAACACCTTGTCCGTGTTGAGACATCGTGGCTAATTTCAGTTGTGCCTCAGGATGGCATTTCTTGCTGCTTGTTGGAACCACTCAGCAGCCCCAGCAAAATCCCATCTGTAGTAAAACTCCAACCCTTTTTCATATTCTTTTTTTCCGACGGTTTCAATTACGATATCCCCCAAGAGTACAAGCATCCTACTACCCGATCCATTCCCATGAAAGCGCCTTATAGCGCGTAGCTGTATAATCGCGCCCTTATTATTTTCAGTGTAACTTCATGTCTTCCCTTGCCAGCATCAAGAAGTCAAAGAACAAGATTCCCAGCGTCGGCTTTGTCTCGCTCGGTTGCCCGAAAGCGACCGTGGATTCCGAGCATATCCTGACGCGTTTGCGCGCCGAGGGTTACATCATCTCCGCCAGTTATACGGATGCCGATCTGGTGGTGGTCAACACTTGCGGCTTCATTGACAGCGCGGTGGAAGAATCATTGGATGCAATCGGCGAGGCTCTGCAAAAAAACGGCAAGGTGATCGTCACCGGATGCCTCGGCGCGAAGGGCGATGTGGTGAAGCAGGCGCATCCACAGGTGCTGGCGGTCACCGGCCCGCACGCGACCGATGAGGTGATGGCGGCGGTGCATGCGCACTTGCCGCGATTGCACGATCCGTATATGGACTTGGTACCGCCGCACGGCATTCGCCTTACGCCGAAACATTACGCTTACGTAAAAATTTCCGAGGGCTGCAATCATCGTTGCACCTTCTGCATCATTCCCAGCATGCGCGGCGATCTGGTCAGCCGCCCGGTTGGCGATGTGATGCAGGAAGCGCAGAGCTTGGTTAATGCGGGGGTCAAAGAATTACTGGTGATTTCGCAAGACACCTCGGCCTATGGAGTTGATGTGAAATATCGCACCGGCTTCTGGGGCGGCAAGCCGCTCAAGAGCCGCATGACCGAGCTGGCAGCTGCGATGGGAGAATTGGGCGCGTGGGTGCGTCTGCATTATGTGTATCCGTATCCGCATGTGGACGAGGTGATCCCGCTAATGGCTGCCGGGAAAATTCTGCCGTATCTGGATATACCGTTTCAGCATGCCAGCCAGCGCATTTTGAAATTAATGAAACGCCCGGCCAGCAGCGAGAATGTGCTGGCGCGCATTAAACAATGGCGCGAGATTTGTCCTGACCTGACATTGCGCAGCACTTTCATCGTCGGTTTCCCCGGCGAGACCGAGGAAGAATTTGAAGAGCTGCTGGATTTTCTGGAAGAAGCGCAACTCGATCGCGTCGGCGCTTTCGCTTATTCGCCGGTGGATGGCGCGGTGGCTAACGCACTGCCCGACCACATTGCTCCGGAAGTGCAGCAGGAGCGGCTTGCGCGGCTGATGTTGCTGCAAGAAGACATCAGCGAACAGCGCCTCAAACGCAAAATCGGCAAGACGATGAAAGTGCTGGTGGATAAAGTGAACGAGGAGGGTGCGATTGCGCGCAGTTCCGCAGACGCACCGGAAATCGACGGCGTGGTGTA
>JBDTPU010000228.1:0-4369 GCA_039932535.1 Gallionella sp.
GTTGCGTTGCTACGGGTGGTGGTCTTCTTTGGTGAAGTTTCCATAATGTTTTTTCCTTTCGAATGATGAAAATTTAATGTGCGAACAACGCAATGAGAATGATGATAGGAATAGGGATGCCAAGCATGAGCAGGATGAGTGAACGCATTTTAATCTCCAGAAAATAAGTGAACGTGGTGGGTTACAGATCGCGTCGGCGACCGCCATAAACCGCTGCCAAACTGGCCGTGAAGGCACCGAAAAGCAACGAAATGAAAAGCCACAAAGCCATGTAAGCGGAAGTCTTGCGTGCCTTGTCTGCAACATCTTTTGCGGTGTTCTCTGCGTCACGCAGTTTGGTTTGCATAGTGGCAAAGGTATCCGTCACGCGTTTTTCGGCTTCCTGCTGTGTCAGGCCAGTGCGTTGCGCAATAACCTGACCGGCATATTGAACGTCCTCTTGAGACATGGAACCCGCTTGAAGAGAGTTGGTGTAGATGCGTGTAACTTCAGCCATTGATGCAGCAGATCCTGGTTGGTCCGCACCGGAATTAGCCATAGAGCCGCCGCCCGACACGGATGCATTTCCGTTACGGGAAAAAGCATTTCCCCCTGTATTGCTACCGCCTGCATTGGGGCCTTTACGGAACAGAGAATCAATGAAGTAGCCGAGGGGTCCCGCGCTGTCATTACCCGATTTATTCATTGCCGAACCGTTCGCCGCAATCCCCCCTGCTGTGGCGGCCAGTGCAGTATTGGCGGCTCCGCCGGCTACCGAAGCGCCAGCCTGAACACCTCCGCTGACAATTGATCCAACCACAGACGTCATCACCACTGCAGTGGTAAGCGCTGCTACAGTCCAGGCAAGGAAACCATGTGCAGTATCACGGAAGTAAATTTCATCGGTATGTGTCGCAACCCAGCGTGATCTCAGCCGGCCAGCGAGGTAACCGCCCATTCCGGAAGCAATGATCTGGGTGAGCGTTATCCAGATAATCGCGGATATGCCAAATGTTTTTGCAGCGATACCATTGTTAGCCCAAGGCGATACGGAAGATAACCCCAGTCCGGTGCCCAGTATCAGCAGGATTAGCGATAAAATGGCAGTGGCCGCCGCGCCCGCGATGATGGCGCCCCACGACACTGCGCTGGCTTGCGATAGTTCTTCGGGAGCCAGGCTTGGATCGAGTCCCCAGGGATCAACACCCATATTGGGACGCATGGATCGGGGTTCGTTGGGGGATGTATTTGAAGAAGTTATATTAGGAAGAGCCATGATAAACCTCCAGATATTTAGAGTTAGAGAAATGGATGTGCAAAGAAATTATCGCGTGACCCATCTTCATAAAACTGTCTGGAAGCGCACATTAAGCGCTGATAAATTTAACTTGAATTCAGCGGCTGGGGGTTACGCGCCAAATAATATTACCCACATCATCGGCCACCAGCAGTGCGCCCTGCCGGTCAAGCGTCACTCCGACCGGACGTCCGTAGGCATTGCCTTCTGCGCTGATGAAACCGGTCAATATATCCACGGGCATTCCGGCAGGTTTGCCGTTCTCGAAAGGGACGAAAATTACTTTGTAGCCACTGTGCGGCCGCCGGTTCCAGGAACCATGCTGGCCGATGAACATGCCGTGCGCGTAGGGTGCGGGTAGCGAAGTGCCTACGGAAGACACCAAACCCAGCGAGGCGGTATGCGGCCCCAACGCGTAGTCCGGAATGATTGCCCTGGCTACCAATTGCGGATTCTGCGGTTTGACACGTTCGTCAATATGCTGGCCAAAGTAACTGTAAGGCCAGCCATAAAATCCGCCGTCGCGCACCGATGTCATATAGTCTGGAACCAGATCGCTGCCGAGCTCATCGCGCTCATTCACGGTTGTCCACAACGTGCCACTGACCGGCTCCCAAGCCAGGCCATTCGGATTGCGCAGGCCGGACGCAAAAATACGGTGCGCGCCACTGTTGATATCGACTTCCCAGATGGCCGCGCGCTCTGCCTCCGCCTCCATGCCGCGTTCCGCTACATTACTGTTGGAGCCGACCGTCACATAGAGTTTACTGCCGTCCGGGCTGGGAATAAGATTTTTGGTCCAGTGGTGATTGATTGCGCCCGCAGGTAATGCGACTAATTTGATACCCGGAGCTGTGATATGCGTTTCTCCTGCGACGTAGGGGAATTGCACTACGGCATCGGTGTTGGCCACATAAAGATTATTGCCCACCAGTGCCATGCCAAAAGGCGAATTCAATCCGGATAACAATACCGAGCGTACATCTGCCACGCCATCACCATCGCTGTCGCGCAATAGCGTGATGCGATTGGCGCTGGGTACACCGGCGCCTGCACGTTTCATTATCCGCTTCATGATCCAGCCTTTGATGCCATGGCTGTCATCGGGCTTGGGTGGCGCATTGCTCTCCGCCACCAGGACATCGCCATTGGGCAACACATACAGCCAACGCGGGTGATCGAGGTCACTGGCAAATGCGACCACGCGCATGCCCGCTGCCGGTTGCGGCGCCGCACCGGGCGCCCAGCCTTTGGCGGGCGCGATGTTGACTGTCGGAAGCAAGTTCTGCTCAGGTGAGGGCAGTGTGGGCTGCGGACCGGTCCCGGCCGAGACAGGTAGCTTAGCCATTTCACCGCAAGCGGCTAGCGTTAAGGTTAATGCTGCCATGCCACTCAACGAGGCAATCAAGCGAGGCCCGGGGATTAAGGTGCGGGAATGATTCATCACTGTTGTTCCACGGTAGAGGGAAGATTAGCTTTGGTTTGTTGCATCAGGGCTTGGCAACCTGAGGCAGCGCGCTTGGCTGCCTCAATATCACCTTTATCGACCAAGGGGATTAACGCAGCCAGCGGATTGACCAGGGATAATAAAAGCGCTCTTCCCAATTTCAGGGTTAATGGCCTATTTTCTAAAGACACCTTGGGATTGGCAAAGGTCCCACGCACTCGCAAGGGAGTGCGTAACGACAGCGGGCTGAAGTCCTTGGGCGTCACTACCGCGCGTAAATCCAGTGTTTCGGTCGCCAATGAAACTGATCCATCCACCCACACCGCAGAATCCGTGGTATCCACGACCATTACCCGCGGGCGGAATTGACCGCTTTGCGCATTCAGATCAGCGACTGCGCATTGCACGGGCAACTCATCGTCCCCCTTGAGAAATATGCCCAAGCTTTCGATGACATGGAGTCCCGCCAATTCCACGCCCAGATGGGACACTTTTCCATTACGCAATTCGGTGCGAACATGGCCTTTCAAACTGCCCAAAATTTCAGCGGTGGAGCGGCCTTCTCCTTTCAAGCGCATATTGCCATTCAATTGGCCGGATATATAAGGTGGCGAACCATTTTTGCGCTTCTGGTGGATCCAGCGTTCGAGCCGTACCGCTTTCCAGTGCAGGGCGGCATTCCACAGGGCTTTCGATCCACGCGCGTCGAGTTGCAAATTGCCCATCAGTTTACCTTCGCCCGTGTGGGTATTCAGGTCGTTCAAAGAGAGCACACCGCCGGTTAATAAAAGATGACCCCGCAACGGCTGCAAGGGCTCCAGCAGCGTGGTATTCAAATCCACCTTTTCAATATCAATCAAGATATCGGCGTCCATGACGCGCAATGACGCCAAGTCAAAGGGACGAGTAGGCAGAACTCGGCTTTTATTTCGGGGCTGGCTCGTAGTAGGCTCAGAGGCAAATTCTGGCGCCGCAGGCGTGGTGCCTACTGCGGGACCCAGATCGACCAGTAATAGCCGTGGCCCGCTCAACCGACCGGATAACAAGGGTACCTTGCGAGCCGCTTCATAAGTGAAAGTACCATTCAGTCGGCTGCCACCCACGGTGGCATCATCAATTACTATGTGTGAGGTATCGCCCTGCTTGTCAATCTGGCCATGGGCGAGAAATGCGGGGGTGGTCGGCAGCGTCACGCTGAGCGGACTACCCACTGCCGCCAACGACGGGCCTTTCACGCGGAAGCGTCCGTGCAGCCCGCCCAAGTGCAATGCATCGGTAGCGCTGCCTTTAAAGAGCAGATTGGCGCTGCCTACTGTCGCATCCAGATTCACTTGAAGGGGTGCCAGCACATCGTTGTTTACCAGTGGCAGCACACCTGAAGAAGCCAAATCAATTTTCAATGGCAGCTTGTGGTAATAGCCGGTAGCGTTCAGTTGCAATGCATTGCCAGGCTGGCTGCTGCCCACTGCGGCCGGGCTGCTGGCAGGGATTGTCCCCTGGCGTGCGCTCACGGAGGTGTCATTCTTCAGTGAAATATGGGCTTCGGTATTAATGGCATATGGCTCGTCGCGATAGCGCAACAAGCCTTGGGTGACTTGCAGACGGTCGAACAATGGCAGCGGTTGTTCATCACCCGCAGTAGGGTC
>JBDTPU010000229.1:0-9385 GCA_039932535.1 Gallionella sp.
GTGTTTATCTGTAAAATAGCGTAACAGATTTTTGTGTAGCTTCGATGAATTCTATAAACCGTGGAAGTTGTTGCTTCTCTGCCACAAGGTACAAACATAACGAGCGGTAAAGAGATTTGGCTGTTCTATCTTACTGTTTCAATATGGATGGGCTCGCAGCAAGCCAAGGCGAAGTTTTAATGCCGTGCACTGGGGCGATTAACCTGGGAATGGTTGAATGACAAGGAATCAAGCATGCTTGACCACCACACCCTGGCCAGTCGGGAGTTCCATGATATGGTGACCACGCTCTTTCATAAAGGCCAGCTCGGCGGACATTTGATTTGCATTGCATGTCCAGCCAAAATCATCAAATACAATAAACCCGCCGGGAGTGACTTTATCGAACAAATGTTCCAAAGCCAGCATTTCTGCTTTTTCAGAATTCATGTCGATATGCAAGAAAGCAATTTTTTCAGGAACGGCTTCTTCAAAAGAGTCAGGCACAATTCCGCGAACGATATTTATATTTTTGTAGCTGGAAAATTTCTCGCGTACGCCGGTATAAATGGCCTCGGAATCGTAACCCCTATAATCCCATGAACGCCGCTCTAGTTCCGTCGAGGTTTTCTCTGGAAGTCCTTCGAAAGTATCATAGAGGTAAGCTTGCCGGGGTAAATCCTGGAAGTCGAGGTATTTTAATATTACCCCGGAACAAAAGCCCTTGAACACACCGCATTCAACAAAATCACCTTCAACATTCAAAGCATTTTTTGCTGCCCAAACGAGTGTATGCAAGCGCCATATAAGGCTCTGTTCCTGTTCGTTGGTGACAGAATCATAGAAACAGGAGATGAATTTTTTATCATGCCGAAAGGATAAGTTTCGCCACAGGCATATCAACATATCATTGCAGTAGAACTGTCCTTTATAGATATCCTCTATTGTGGTCAGCGCTCGCTGTAGATCTTGTTCTCTGCCCGGAGGCACTCCGTAAAACATCGTTGGATACCTCTTGAAAATTCAATCTTGTAATGAGGGTTCATTGTCATATGAAACCCAAGCGGCTTGCAACTGTGCAAGGTTGTCGCTGCACAAAACAAGCCTTATAAGTTGCAAAGCGCTACGTGCCGCCCGATGGCGTTTCCTCTGAAGCAGATACGGGCTTGCCCCACGGTGCAACCTTCAACAATAACAACATTCCCGGTATTGCCAACGCGACACACAGCAGGAAAAAATTGCTCCAGCCCAGTTGCTCCACCAGCCAGCCAGCCGTGGCGTTGACGAAAGTGCGCGGCACGGCGGCGAGGCTGGTGAACAGCGCGAACTGGGTGGCGGTGTAAGCGGGATGGGTGGTGTGCGCGATGTAGGCGACGAAGGCGGCGGTGCCCAGCCCGACGCCCATTGCCTCCAGGCCAATCACGAACGCGAGTTGGGTGAGGTGCAGGGTAGTCACTTCCGCCTGCGCGCCTTGTATTGCCAGCCAGTAAAAACCGAAGATGCTCACCACTTGCACCACACCGAACAGCCACAGTGCACGGTTGATGCCGATCTTCAACATCCAGATGCCACCGAGCAATGCGCCGATTACCGCCGGCCATAGCCCGGCGTTCTTGGCGATCAGTCCGATCTGTGATTTGCTGAAACCCATATCAAGGTAGAACGGCGTAGCGAGCGCAGTACACAAGCTGTCGCCGAGTTTGTAGAAAAATAAAAATGACAGAATCAGCAACGCGCTTTGCCAGCCGCGGCGGGTGATGAATTCATGGAACGGTTCGACTACTGCATCGCGCAGCGTCTTGGGCGGTGCGGCGCGATGCGGCTCTTGCACCAGCAGCGTCATGACCATGCCTGGCAACATGAATAGCGCGGTGATGATGAACACCGTACTCCACGGCAGATGGTCGGCGAGAATCAGCGCCAGTGAACCGGGGATCAATCCGGAGATGCGATAGGCGTTGACGTGTACTGCGTTACCCAAGCCGAGTTCGCTGTTAAACAACAATTCGCGACGGTAAGCATCCAGCGCGATGTCCAGTGTGGCGCTCAAGAAGGCCAACAGTGTGGCGAGTATGACGATAGTGTGCAAATCATTCTGCGGCGAAAAGCCGCCCAGCGATGCGATTACAATCAGCAGCGCGGTTTGTGTAAGCAACATCCAGCCGCGCCGCCGCCCCAAAGCAGGTACGGCATAACGATCCAGCAGCGGAGCCCAGAGAAATTTCCAGGTGTAAGGAAACTGGATCAGCGCGAACGCGCCGATGGTCTTGAGATCAATGTGCTCGGTGCGCAGCCAGGCAGGCAGCAGATTGAGCAGCAAATACAAGGGCAGACCGGAAGCGAATCCGGTGAACACGCAGATCAGCATGCGACGCGTGAAGAGTTGTTGCCAGATGGTCATGGGGCTTGATCTTATAAGCTACGCTTGAACCGGTACACCGCTGTGCTGCCGAGCAAATTGGGCATCACCTTTAATTCGTTCCGGCCGGTCATCACGCGGCGCTCAAGTATCTGTACGCGATGGTCGGCGCAGAAAGTTTCGAAGTCATGCAAGGTACACAAATGTACGTTCGGTGTGTCGTACCATTGATAGGGCAGTTCGCGCGAAACCGGCATATTGCCGCGCAGCACATGGAGGCGATTGCGCCAATAGCCGAAGTTGGGGAAGCTGACGATACCCTCGCGCCCGACGCGCAGCATTTCCTGTATCAGTGCTTCGGTGTGGCGCGTGGCTTGCAGCGTTTGCGACAGCATCACGAAATCGAAGGAATTATTTTCAAAATCCGCCAACCCGGAGTCCAGATCATTCTGAATCACATTCACCCCATTCGCGACGCAGGACACGATGCCGGGATCGCTGATCTCCACACCGTAACCGCGCACCTCGCGAGTTCCCTTGAGATAACGCAGCAGGCTGCCATCGCCGCAACCCAGGTCGAGCACGGTCGCGCCTTTCGGTATCCATGCCGCAATCGCGGCGAAGTCAGGACGCTCCTGAATAAATTTGGTAGCTGTCTGGCTCATGCGGAAAATTCTCCGGCAACTTTATCCAGGTAGGTGCGCATCACGTCAAAGTAATAGGCGTCCTGCATCAGAAAAGAATCATGACCGTGCGTCGAAGTGATTTCCGCATAACTGACATTGCGCCGATTGTGCAGCAAAGGCCGTACGATTTCGCGCGAGCGTTGCGGCGAAAAACGCCAGTCAGTGGTGAACGACACCACCAGAAAATCTGCCTTGGCATGTGAAAATGCTTTGTTCAGATCGCCCCCAAACTCATGTGCTGGATCGAAATAATCCAGCGCCTTGGTCATCAGCAAATAAGTGTTGGCATCGAAATAAGCGGCGAATTTGTCGCCCTGATAGCGCAGATAAGATTCGATTTCGAACTCGATGTCATAGTTGTAACTGAACCGGCCGGAACGCAGTTCGCGGCCAAATTTATCCGCCATCGCATCATCGGATAAATACGTGATATGCCCGAGCATGCGCGCCAGTCTCAGCCCGCGCGTCGGTACCACCTTGTGCCGGTAAAAATCGCCGCCGTGAAAATCCGGATCGGTGAGTATTGCACTGCGCGCGACATCGTTGAACGCAATGTTCTGCGCGGTGAGGCGCGGCGCGGCAGCGATCGCAAAAACGTGGCGTACCCGATCCGGATACGCCAGCGACCATTGCAAGGCCTGCATCCCGCCCAGACTGCCGCCAATTACCGCCGCAAATTGCCGGATGCCGAGCAAGTCGGCAAGACGCGCCTGCGACTCCACCCAGTCTTCCACCGTGATCACCGGGAAGCTCGCACCGTAAGCGTGACCCGTTTGCGGATTGATCGAGGACGGCCCGGTCGAGCCATGACATCCACCCAGATTATTCAGCCCGATGACAAAAAATTTATCGGTATCAATCGGCTTGCCCGGGCCAATCATGGTGTCCCACCAGCCTGTATTTTTCGGGTCATCGGCGTAATGACCGGCCACATGATGATGGCCGGACAGCGCGTGGCAAATCAGAATCGCGTTGGATTTATCGGCATTCAATTTGCCATAAGTTTCATATGCCAGCTCATAGTGTGGCAACACCGCGCCACTGCGGAATACCAGTGGGGTGTCAAATGAGGCGTGCTTTGCACTGACGATGCCTACAGAATCACTCATAAATTTTATTTTGCGGGCGAATCGCGGTGTCGCGTGCTCGCCCAATCCTCGCCTGCCTATGCGGTATGTCTCGTCATTCGCTGTGCGGCTCCTTGCACTTCATCCCCGCAAAACAAATTTAAGACCTGTGTTTACCAAAAAAACAAAACCCGTTCAGCTCTCGCGGGACGGGTTGCCTCGCTTTAGCGTGTATTTTTTAAGTGCCCCGCAAGCTGATGTCAAATCGGCACTGATGAAACTACTGGTGAAACAACTAGCAATCTGACTAAGCGAGCAAACAACACTCGTTAAGTCGCTGGTTATGATACACAGTTTCCGCGTTTTGTGAATTGCTGTCAATAAGTCGGCGCCATTTTTCGGCGTTTATGCGGACATTTCTTTTTAGTGCAATCCGCGTAAATGTGCAGCGAGTGGTCGCGGATGGCGAAGCCGAGCGCGGTGGCCACTTTTTCCTGACGCGCCTCGATGGCCGTATCAAAGAATTCCTCGACATGGTTACATTGCAGACAAACGATGTGATCGTGATGTTCGCCCTGGTTCAATTCAAACACCGATTTGCCGCCTTCAAAATGATGGCGCACCAGCAGCCCGGCTTGTTCAAACTGGGTCAGCACGCGGTACACCGTTGCCAGGCCTACGTCTTCTCCGCTGTTGAGCAGCTGCTTATAAACGTCTTCCGCGCTCAAGTGGCGCTCTTTGCTGTTTTCAAATAAATCCAGCACCTTAAGTCGTGGCAAGGTGGATTTAAGGCCGGCGCTCTTGAGATGTTCGGGTTGGTGCATATCGTTACCTCCCAACTATTTCGGGCATGATGCCAGAAAGTTGTTGCAAATGCAAATAAGAACGATTATCATTCGTACAAATTCCCAAGGAGAGTGTTTTGAAACAATTATTGCTTCTTTCATTATTGCTGCCATTTACCGCGCATGCGGCGGACTATATGCTGATAATCAAAGATCATCAATTCCAGCCGACCGAGATCACGATCCCGTCCGGTGTGAAGATCAAGCTCGTAATCGAGAATCAGGATGCCACCCCGGAGGAGTTCGACAGCCATGATTTGAACCGCGAAAAAGTAATTGCCGGACACAGCACCGCCGCGCTTTACATCGGCCCGCTTACGCCCGGGCGTTACGCTTTCACCGGAGAATTTCACCAAGCCAGCGCCAAAGGCACCATTGTCGCCCAATAGATATACGCCAATAAAATATTAGGAGAGCATCATGTTCGGAACCGCCATCATTGTTTTTCGGGAAGTACTGGAAGCCTCCCTCATCATCGGGATTCTCGCTGCCGCGACGCGCACTATCCGTGGCAGTAAACGCTGGCTGGCCGCGGGACTGCTGGCCGGGCTGGTGGGCTCCGGTATTGTCGCTGCGTCTACCGACGTGATCGGCTCGCTGGCTAACGGCATCGGGCAGGAAATTTTCAACGCCATCGTACTCGGTATCGCGGTGCTGATGCTGGCGTGGCACAACATCTGGATGGCATCGCACGGCGCTGTGTTGGCGGCCAACGCAAAATTAGTGGGCCGCAACATTCGCGATGGGAACAGCGAGTGTTCGGTGCTATTGGTTATCGTCGGGCTGGCCGTGCTCAGGGAAGGTTCGGAAACCGTGCTGTTCCTTTATGGCATCGCTGCTTCGGGCGGCCAATCTTCGATGCTGCTGGGCGGTGTGATCGGCATGCTGCTCGGCGTCGCAGTCGGCTACACCATATATGCCGGACTGCTGCGCGTGCCGATGCGCTGGTTCTTTGCCGCGACCGGCATCCTGGTATTGCTGCTGGCAGCGGGCATGGCCTCGCAGGCCGCGCATTTCCTGATCCAGGCCGACTTGTTGCCCAGCCTCGCCGCACCGCTGTGGGACACCTCGGCGGCATTGCCGGAAAGCGGATTGCCCGGCATGTTGCTGCATAGCCTGATCGGCTATGACTCGCGCCCGGCAGGCATGCAGATCGTTTTTTATATCACCGCGCTGGCCGCTATTTACATCGGCATGAAATGGGCTGCCCGTCGTCCCCGTCAACAGGCTAAGAAATAAAATAGCCATGAAAAAATCTTTGTCGTTTTCTTTAAGTATGTTATTTGCCGGAATTGTTTGCGCGCAGAATGTTTTTGCCAGTCCCGCGGATTACGTCTATACCCCGGCCGTTGAATACGGCGAACAGGAGGTCGACTTCAAGTTCGGCGCGACCTCGCCACTTGCCGGCAGCCGCGCACAGGCCGCCAGCTTCGGTTACGGTTACGGTGCAAAGGAATATTGGTTCACTGAGGTATATTTGAAACAGGAGCGTAGCGGAAGCAATGTGACCAACCTGGCCGAATGGGAAAACAAATTCCAGCTTACCGAAACCGGACAATATCCGGTTGATGTCGGACTCATCACCGAACTGGAAGCTCCGCTAAGCGCTAATGCATCTTGGGAGTTCAAGCTCGGTCCATTACTCCAGACCGAATTCGGCAAACTCCAGTTGAACGGCAACCTGCTTTTTGAACATGCGTTCGGCAAAGCAGATGAAAGTGGCGTGCCCTACAGCACCAATTTCAGTTACCAGTGGCAAGCCAAATACCGCTGGCAACCCGTTCTGGAATTTGGCGTGCAGGGCTTCGGCGACATGGGAAAATGGAACGACTGGAACACCCCGGCCGTCCACCGTATCGGCCCGGCAATCTTCGGCAAGTTCGCGCTCGGCAATCGGCAAGCCATCAAGTACAACGCCGCATGGCTGCTCAGGGCAAGCAGTGTTGCGCCTGCCAGCACTTTAAGGATGCAGATTGAGTATGAATTCTAGTGCATTCTAGAGGTTCAGCATTCTAGGCATTCAGCTTATCCAGTATCTCGCGAATTTTCATCGGATCATCGGCGCGCAAAATCTTCTGGGTTAAGCGGGTGATTTTTGGCAGGTCGGTGTTGAGCACACGCTGTTTGATGTTGGGCACTTGCGCCGAGAACATGGAGAACTGGCGCAAACCAAAGCCCAGCAACAGGCGTGTGTAAGCCAGTTCCCCGGCCATTTCACCGCACACGGCAATCGGTACGTCGAACTTGTTGGAAGTGCGGATGATGTGCGCGAGCAAGTGCAGCACGGCGGGGTGCAGTGGGTCGTAGAGATGCGCGACTTCTTCATCGGTACGGTCTATCGCTAGCGTGTATTGGATCAAGTCGTTGGTGCCGATAGACAGAAAATCCAGTTTCTTCGCGAACACATTAAGCGCCAAAGCCGCAGCGGGAATCTCGATCATGCCGCCGATTTTTACTTCGCGATCATAGGGGATGCCTTCATCGTCCAGATTCTGTTTGGTCGCGGCGATAAATTGCAAAGTCTGGTTGAGTTCCGAGACGCTGGACAACATCGGGATCAGAATTTTGACATTGCCATAATGCGTGGCGCGCAGTAGCGCGCGCAACTGGGTGCGAAATAATTGCGGTTCGGCCAGACATAAACGAATCGCGCGCAGCCCCAACGCGGGATTGTTGGCGACACGCCCCGCCCCTTTGATTTGCTTGTCTGCGCCCAGATCAAAAGTGCGGATGGTGACGGGCCGACCTTCCATACCAGCCGCCGCAGCGCGATACGCTTCGAACTGCTCTTCCTCATCCGGCAAGTGATCGCGATTCAGAAACAGGAATTCGCTGCGGAATAAACCAATGCCGGTCGCACCATTTTCTTTTACTTCGGCGATGTCCTCCGGCTTTTCGATGTTGGCGTGCAACTCGATGACTGTGCCGTCCAGTGTGTTGGCGCGCGCGGTACGCAGCCGCTTCAGCTTCTTGCGCTCCAGTTCCCATGCGCTTTGGCGCAGCTTGTATTCGGCAAGTATCGGTTGGTCGGGATTGACAATCAGCACGCCTTGATCGCCGTCCAGGATCAGCACATCGTCTTCACGCACCAGTTCGCGCGCATGATGGAGACCCACCACGCATGGCGTGTTCAGGCCGCGCGCGATGATCGCGGTGTGCGAAGTTGCGCCGCCCACATCGGTGATGAATGCAGCATATTGATGTGGCTTGAACAGGATCAGATCGGCGGGGCTCAAGTCATGCGCCACCAGTATTGTTTCGACATCGTGACGCGCGGGGGAAGGCTGGTGTCCGGGCTGGCCGAGCAATTGCTTGAGCAAACGTTCGGCTACCTGGGTCACATCGGTCTGGCGCTCGCGCAAATACGCATCTTCAAACGCGTCGAACTGTGCAACCAGAGTTTCGGTCTGGGTTTTAAGCGCCCATTCGGCATTGCAGGATTCATTGGCGATCATCTCGCGCGGTGCGACGCTCAACAGCGGATCGTCCAGTATCATCTGATGCAATTCGAGAAAGGCATCGAACTCGGCGGCGGCATAGGTCGGACGATTGCTGCGCAGACTGATAAATTCATTGCGCGTGGCCAACAATGCCGCATCAAAGCGCGCGATTTCTTCAGCGATGAATTGCTTGGGCAGCACGTAATGCGCCACTTCCAGGGAGGTATGCGAAATCAGATGAGCATGGCCGATGGCAATGCCGCTGGAGACTGCGATGCCGTGCAGCGTAAAACTCATTCGCCCTCCCCGAAGTAATCGTTGATTAGTTTCATGACCGCCTGCATGGCCTCGTTTTCATCTTCGCCATCGGTCTCGATGATTATTGACGTGCCTTTGGCAGCAGCCAGCATCATTACCCCCATGATACTTTTGGCATTCACGCGGCGGCCATTGCGCGACAGCATCACCTCGCATTTAAAGCTGGAAGCAAGCTGGGTAAGTTTGGCCGAGGCGCGCGCATGCAGGCCGAGCTTGTTGATAATGAGCACATCTTCCTGCAACATTTTAAGCCGCCATCTGAACGATACAATTGCGCCCACCCTCGAGAGCGATCCGGACCAGCTCCGGCAAAGTTTTACCGGGGCTGCAAACCACCCGCAGCAGCATCGGCAGATTCAATCCTGCCACGCCCAGCACGTGCTCGGCATGACAAAGTTGCCGTCCGATATTGCTGGGTGTGGCGCCGAGCACGTCCGCCAGAATCAGCACCCCCCCGTCCGTATCGAGCTGCTTGATGAGTGCCTGTCCTTCAGCTAATTTCAGTTGCGGGTTATCCCCGGCCAACACCGATAACACTTTAAGATTGGGCGGCACTTTGCCCAGTACATGCTCCACACAATCCACGAAGCTGTCGCCCAGCCCGTTGTGCGTCACCAATAAAATTCCTGTCACAAATCACTCCCGCAATTAATCACTCTAGTCAGATCGGCTATTCGGATGTTCACGGTTC
>JBDTPU010000230.1:0-1876 GCA_039932535.1 Gallionella sp.
GGCAATGTCATCATGGTAAATCATCAAGGCCGTTACACAACCGTATATGGTCATTTATCGCGCTTTGCCGCGGGATTGCACAAGGGTCAGCATGTCGCGCAAGGAGAGGTCATTGGTTATGTCGGCATGACTGGTTTGGCAACCGGCCCGCACCTGCATTATGAATTCAAGGTAGACGGGCAGCAACATGACCCATTGCGCGTTGCGTTGCCCGATGCAAAGCCAATAAGCCGTGCATCTTTCGCCGCGTTCCAACCCGTAGCGAATGACTTCGTTGCACGCCTGAATCTACTGCGCAATACCAACCTCGCGAAACTCGATTAATCAGACCGTGCCCCAACCTGAGTTCTATATCGGGTTGATGTCCGGCACCAGCCTGGACGGCATTGATGCCGTCCTTGTTGATTTAAGCCAAGCCAAACCGCTGCAACTCGGCAAATACTATCTACCCTTTGATGACGCAGTGAAAAACGCTTTACTGGCATTGCATCTGCCTGCTCGCAATGAACTTCATCAGGCGCAGATCATTGGCAATCAGTTGTCCAGCATGTATGCCGCAGCCGTTGCGCCACTGCTCGCGCAAGCCAAATCATCCAACCAGAAAATTAAAGCGATAGGTTGCCATGGCCAAACTATTCGCCATTGTCCAGAGCATGGCTATACTTTGCAAATTGGCAATGCCGCACTCCTTGCTGAATTAACCGGCATCACGGTGGTCAGCGATTTTCGCAGCCGCGACATCGCCGCAGGCGGCCAAGGCGCGCCGCTGGTACCGGCGTTTCATGATCATGTGCTGCGCCATCCGGACATCCATCGCGTCATCGTCAATATCGGCGGAATCAGTAACCTGACCAACTTGCCGCCTCACGCTGCCACCTCAGGTTTCGATTGCGGCCCCGGCAACCTGCTGATGGATGCCTGGTGTATGCAGCACTTGGGCAAATCCTACGACGACAACGGCACATGGGCAGCATCCGGTAATGTGCTGTCCGTCTTATTGGAACAACTGCTCGCTGAACCATTCTTTGCCCTGCCACCACCAAAAAGCAGCGGACGAGATCTTTTTAATCTGACATGGTTGCAAAATAAACTGGAAGGGAATGAACGTGCCGAGGATGTGCAGGCCACGTTACTGGAACTGACATGCCGCAGTATCGCGCTAGCCATCCAAAAATATTGTTCCGGTGCAACAGAAATTTATTTATGCGGCGGCGGCGCGCACAACAAGACCCTGTTTAACCATCTGGCAGTTTTGCTGCCTGATAGCCGGGTAAAGACCACTAACACTTTGGGCATAGATGGCGATTACCTTGAAGCCATTGCCTTCGCATGGCTGGCACAACAGGCGCTGCAGGGCAAACCCGCCAACCTGCCGCGGGTCACCGGCGCAAAACATCCCTGCATATTAGGTGCGATCTATCGCGCGTGATTTGTTACTTGCTGAAACCGGATAATCGCTCCGCCGCACGTACTGTATTCGCTACCAGCATCGTAATCGTCATCGGGCCGACGCCGCCGGGTACCGGAGTGATCCAGCCCGCAACCTCTTTCGCGGAATCGAAATCCACATCGCCGCACAGCTTGCCGTCTGCCATACGATTGATGCCGACATCGATCACCGCGGCACCCGGCTTGATCATGTCGCCGGTAATCATCTTCGGCTTGCCGGTAGCGACGACGAGGATGTCGGCGTCGCGGGTGAACTTCGCGAGGTCACGGGTTTTGGAAGTGCAGATCGTGACCGTGGCGTTGTGTTGCAATAACAGCAGCGCCATCGGTTTGCCGACGATGTTGCTGCGGCCCACCACCACTGCATGCTTGCCTTCGATACTGACGCCGCTTTTTTCCAGCAGCTTCATCGCACCAAAAGGCGTGC
>JBDTPU010000231.1:0-3891 GCA_039932535.1 Gallionella sp.
AAAATCGCCACGGTCGGGCAAGGCAGCGCGAAAGCCTTGCGCGAATCGGGCATCGCCCAGATCATCGCACCCACCGAACGTTTTGACAGCGAAGGCCTGCTGGCTTTGCCCCAATTGCAGAACGTTGCCGGATGGCGCGTGATGATTTTTCGCGGCGATGGCGGACGTGAGCTGTTGGGCGATACGCTCAAGGCGCGCGGTGCGATGGTGGAATATGCTACCTGCTACCAGCGCAGCAAACCGCAGCAGGATGCGGGTGTGTTGCTGACCGCCGCGCCGGATGCGATCACCGTGACCAGCAGCGAGGCATTGCGCTATTTATGGCAGATGCTGGATAACAATGCCCGAGCTGCATTGTGTAACACACCGCTATTCGTGCCGCATGCACGCATCGCCGAGCTCGCGCTGCAACAAGGTTGGCAACAAGTGCAAGTAACGGCATCCGGAGATGAGGGAATGGTGTTCGCTTTGATCGAATGGGCGCATCGAAAGGCAGGGAAGAAATGAACGAACCGATTTCTCAGCCGGAAAAAGTGGCTCCGGAAAGTGGCGTGATCCCTCCTTCGCGTAAATTGTCGGATCGGATCATGCATATCAGCGTCACACAACTGACGCTGGCGGTACTGGTGATCATCTTCCTTTGGCAATGGCTGGATGGGCACCAAGCCATTAACGACATGCAACAGCAACTGGCAAAAAAAATTGCCGAGATGGATGGAAACAACAAGGCCAATCAGGTGCTGTTGACGCAAAGCCAGGATCAGGTGCGCGAACTTTTCGCCAAAGTGGTGATGCTGGAATCGCAATATTCCGAATCGCAAAACCAGCGTGCCGCGCTGGAAACTTTGTATAACGACCTGTCGATAAACCGTGATGAAAGCGCGCTGGCAGAAGTTGAGCAGATGCTGCTGATTGCCGCGCAGCAATTGCAACTGGCGGCCAATATAAAAGCCGCGCTGATCGCCATGCAGAGTGCCGATGCGCGGTTGGAGCGCATGGAGCGACCGGCATTCGGCGGCCTGCGACAGGCCATCAGTCGCGACATGGACAAGGTGCGCGCCCTGCCCAACGTCGATACCACCGGCATCAATTTGCAGCTTAATAATCTGATCACCGCGGTGGATCAAATCCCGCTGGCCTATCAGCAACGCGTGGCCAATGAAGTGGCTGTGCAAACTGTTCCGCCCAAAGATGAAACCGGCTGGCAAAAACTGCTGCGCGAAATCTGGCAAGAGGTAAAACAGCTGGTGCGTATTGAAAACACCGGCAAGGCGGAGATTCCGCTGTTGCCGCCCGATCAGGAATTTTTCCTGCGCGAAAATCTCAAGCTGCGTTTACTGTCCGCCCGCCTCGCGCTGTTGTCGCGCGACGAAGATAGTTTCCGGCTGGAACTGAAAACCGCACAACTCTGGACGGCACGTTATTTCGACGGCAAATCGAACGAGGATTTACAGATGTCGGAGGAATTGAAAAAGCTGGCTGCGTCCGACATCCGCATCGAACTGCCGGACATCAGCTCCAGCTTACAGGCGGTGCGCAACTATCGCCTGATGCATGAAAAGCACGCACAATGAAATATCTGGTCTGGATACTGGTATTGTTTGCCACGGCAGTGGCGCTCACCACCGCCTCGCACAATTCGGCGTATGTGCTGCTGGTGTATCCCCCTTATCGCGCAGAACTTTCGCTGATGCTGTTCATTGTCTTGCTGGTGCTGATTTTCGTATTCGGCTATGGGCTGGTAAGAGTGATATTTTCCGTGCTGAAATTGCCCACACATGTGCGGGAATTTCGTCTGGAACGCATGCAAGCCAGGGGCCGTGAATTGCTCGATGAAGAGCTCAGCGCATTTTTCGAAGGCCGCTATGCCGCTGCGGAACAGGCCGCTGTGCGCGCGATGCAATCAGGCGAGCGTTCCGCCTTGCATCCCATCATCGCAGCGCGTTCTGCCCATGAGTTGCGCGAATACAAAAAACGCGATGCTTATTTATCCGCCGCCCAAGGCAAGACTATAGGAGACTCCACCATGCGCTTGATGACGACCAGCAAATTCCTGCTCGACCAGCGCGACCCGCGCGGCGCGTTGAATGTCTTGCAGGAATTGCGCGACAGCGGGGTCACCGGCCATCCCGGCGCGATGTCGCTGGAACTGAAGGCGCATCAACAGGAAGGTAATTGGAACGAAGTATTGAACTTGCTGGACCGGCTGGAAGCGCGCGCGTCCATTGATGCGACGCTGGCGACACAACTCCGCCAGCAAGCGTGGCTGGGAGAAATTCACCAGCAGGAAGATTTGGCGGGATTGGTCGCTTGCCTGAAAAATATTCCTGCCGAGTTCAAACGACGCAGCCGGATTGTTGCCTCCGCCGCGCGCGCATTGATTCATCAGGGCGGGGATACGCTCGCGAAGCAGTGGTTGGCCGATAGCCTGAATGCGCAATGGGACAGCGAACTGGTCGCGCTCTATGGGGATTGCATTTCCGATGATGTGGTGGCGCAAATCGAGCAAGCCGAAAAATGGCTCCCACAGAATAAACAAGATGCCAGGTTACTGCTCACGCTCGGAAAATTATGTTTGCACCAACAGTTATGGGGCAAGGCGCAAACTTATCTGGATGCCAGCAACAGCATCACCCCCAGCCACGCTGCTTACACCGCGCTGGGACAACTCGCAGAACGCATGGGTAAAACTGACGAGGCGATGAAATATTTCCAGAATGCGTTGGCGGTAGCGAAGCAGTGAAGTATTAATTTACGATCAGCTCAAGGCAAACCAATTTCTTCCGGCTTTCGTCTTTCACTAATCGGGTGAAACGTAAATGCGTCCGAGAAAAATGCCTCTTGGGGCAGACTCCGTTGAGATATGAAATCGCGCTGCGCAGCTTCCACCACCACCGGCGCACCGCAGGCATACACTTCATAGGCCGATAGATCGTTGTAATCATCCAGCACCGCCTGATGCACGTAACCCGTGCGGCCTTGCCAGGCATCTTCCGGCAAAGCTTCCGAGAGCACCGGCGTAAATTTGATTCCATCTTTTTCCCATTGCCGGGCTTTGTCCAGCATATACAAATCCGCCAGTTTTCGCGCTCCCCAATAGAAATGCATCGGACGCTTTACACCGATATGCAGCGCATGTTCGATGATGCCCTTGATCGGCGCGAAGCCGGTGCCGCTGGCAACAAAGATGATCGGCTTGGCTGAATCTTCGCGCAAAAAAAATGTACCAAGCGGCCCGCGAAAGCGCAGGATGTCGCGCTCCTTCATGGTTTCAAAAACATGCTGGGTAAATGCGCCACCGGCGATGTTGCGGATATGCAGCTCGAGAAACTCTGCGTCATGCGGCGCATTGGCCAGCGAAAAACTGCGCGACTTTTGATCCTTGAGCAAAATGTCCAGATATTGTCCGGCCAGAAATTGCAAATGTTCATTGGCAGGCAGCTTGAGTGAAAGCACCATCACATCCGGCGCAGGCCGATCCATTTTTTGCACGCGGCACGGCAGGGTTCGAACCGGAATGTCCTTGAGTGCATTCACTTCGCGGCATTCCAGCACCAGATCAGACAGCGGCTTGGCACAACAGAACAAAGCCATGCCCGCCACCTTCTCGACCTCGGTCAAGGTGCTTTCCTGATACTTGCCGTAATCCACTTTCCCCGTCACTACCTTGCCTTTACATGTGCCGCAAATTCCGTCGCGACAACTGTAGGGTAATGTATAGCCATGCTTGAGTGCGGCTTCGAGTATGGTCTCTTGGGCTTCGGTAACGAAGCTGTGGCCGCTGGGTTGAATCACCGTTTTGAACGTCATGATTAATGCTGGGTTGCGCTAAAGCTCGAATTTTAACGCATAATCACGTCATGAGACGATTGTTGATTATTGGCTGTGGGG
>JBDTPU010000232.1:0-5169 GCA_039932535.1 Gallionella sp.
TGTACACATCGCGCACGTTCTGCAAGCCGGAAACGATCTTGCTGATTTCGCTCCTGGTGGAATCTTCCAGCACTTCCCCGCTGATCAACACCCTGTGATTGTAGCTGGTCACATTGACATGCATCTCACTATTGAATTGGTCTTCGATGCGCTGCAAGGCCTGGACTTCGATTTGCTGATCTTCAATAAAAGCGTCCCTGCTGCGGCGGTCCTGCACCATCAGCACGCCGCTGCCCACGCCTGCGGCAATAACCGGGAAACAGCCTTGCTGCAAACCACATACCAGTATGAGCAATAGCAGGTAAAGGACGCGCACGGTCATTCTCCCAGCAGCAAAAAATCAATGATATCGCACAGGCAATGCAAGGTCAGCAAATGGACTTCCTGTATGCGCGCGGTGCTTTGCGCCTCCACGCAAATCAATACATCATCGGCGCACAGCGCCCGCGCCATTTCCCCGCCATCGCGTCCGGTCAGCGCAATCACACGCATATCGCGTTCGTGAGCGGCATGAATCGCAGCCACCACATTCGGCGAATTGCCGCTGGTGGAAATCGCCAGCAGGCTGTCGCCGGGCAAACCCAGCGCGCGCACCTGCTTGGAAAAAATCTGGTTGTAATCGTAATCGTTGGCGATCGAAGTCAACACCGAAGTGTCGGTAGTCAATGCAATGCACGCCAGCCCGGGGCGCTCTTTTTCAAAGCGATTCAGCAATTCCGCCGCGAAATGTTGCGCGTCGGCTGCCGAGCCGCCATTGCCGCAACACAGAATCTTGCTGTCGTTGGTGACACAGTCAAAAAAGATTTGCGCGCCGTTGGCGATGGGCTGCGCCAGCCCATCCTTTACCCGCAACTTGATCTCCGCGCTGTCTTTGAAATGCTTGATGATGCGTTTGTTGATGTCCATAAAATCCATTTTCCGGGCGAAGCGCTGTGTCGCGTGCTCGCTCATTCCTCGTCTATCAATATGATATGCCTCGTCATTCGCTGATGAAACCACTAGCCATTCGACTAAGCCCGCAAAGCGGGCAAGTCGCTGGTTATGCGCGGCTCCTTGCGCTTCATCCCGCAAAATGAATTTTTAAGAGGCTCACATATTGGTTACTGCCAATGCGGTGAGCGCGAATATTAACCGAATCAAGCATCGAACGCATTCTTGAGCCATTGCATATTGCTTCCCTGCATATCGTCGAGCAGCACGACATCAAAACGGCACGGCGGGATGCGCGCGAGACTGGCGAGATATTGTTGCGCGGTGCTGATGATACGTTGTTGTTTGTTTGCATCAATGCTGGCAGCAGCCCCGCCGAAACTGGCATTACGCCGCAGACGCACCTCGATGAACACCAGCGTTTTCTGATCTTGCATAATCAAATCAATCTCGCCAAAACGACTGCGATAATTCTGCACCAACAGCGTCAGACCGTGCCGTTGCAAATGTTGCGCAGCCAATTGTTCGGCGTGCGCGCCCTGTTTGATCATGGCCGGTTGATTACCTGGTCAGGGAATATCTGCGAAACAGGCGCGGCAGGTGCGTCGGACACTTGGACATGTCCTTGTGC
The DNA here is from genome assembly GCA_039932535.1 of Gallionella sp. Lineage (GTDB taxonomy): Bacteria > Pseudomonadota > Gammaproteobacteria > Burkholderiales > Gallionellaceae > Gallionella. The sequence goes on from JBDTPU010000232.1 coordinate 1,562, forward strand.
AAATAGAGCCGGAACCGCCATGTGCTGGAAGGTGTTACCACGAAGCTGGATCTGCCCGCTCACGCCGTCCAGCGGCAACGCACTGTTGAGTTTGTTGGTCAGCATCAGTTGAACCAGCCGGAATGAGTCTATGCCCAGCGCATAAAGCCGCTCCATACCTGCTGTAAGCGGCGGATTGGCTCGCGGATAAATCATCACAGCGGGATGATCGGGCTGTAACAGCCAGGGCATATCAACAAAACGGATACCATTCAAATCGTAATTGGTCAGACTGTTGTCATGGCCGACAAAGATTTGCGAGGTGGCATAAACCGGCAATTTGTTCGCCAGATATGGGCGAATCAGACGCGATTTTTCGGCGTCAGCAGCGAGGAATACCATCGTGTCCGTAATGTCGCCGATATCCGCTAACACGGCTGGGTCGTCGTTGTATTCGATTTCGCGCAAAATACCGTTATTCATATTATCTGATCCCGTCCACTCTTCTTCGAAAGCAGATTGCATACGCTGGGAAAGTTGCGTGTGGGTAGTGATGATGATGGCCTGATGCAAGCCCTGCTGTTTAGCCAGCTGGGCGACTTGTCGCGCCTCTGCTTCCACGGCCATGCCAAAAAAATATAACTGCGGGGCGAATTGGCCTTCCACGAAATTCAATGCCAGAGTAGGCACCGGAATGTCCCGCTCGGCTGCCAGTGCACTGACTCCATTGCGTGTCAGCGGCCCCACCACGGCGCGCGCGCCGTTGGCGATGGCCTGGCGATAAGCAGTCACGACGTTGCTGTTTTCATCAAAATCACCGTATACCCGTATCGGCAGCATTTGTTTTTTATAATTAGCCGCCGCAAAAAATCCCTGCTGTACTGCATCGGCTGCGGAGCCAAAAACTGCTGATTGCAATGGCAACAACAACGCAATATGCGGGAAAGGCTTTTCGGTGGGGAGTACGGTTATCCCAGGCTTGGCTTCTCCGGGCAAGGGCGTCTCAACAATGACAGCAGGTGGCGTTATCGCTCCAACACCACTCGCAGCGGCAGGATTTTCAGCGCCCGCAGCGGGCACGGATTTTTCATTGCCGACCGTCGGCGTTACCGGCTGGGTCTCCCCGGGCTTAGGCGGTACAGTGCTGCTACAAGCGTATAGTGCGAGCAGAGACAAAAGACAAATTAAAAATAACTGGAGTACACGTTGCATAACGAACATCCGCAAAAATTAGAATCCGCATTATATGTAGTTGCCACCCCGATAGGTAATTTGCGTGACATCACCTTGCGCGCGCTCGAAGTGCTGGCAGCAACCGGCGTGGTTGCGGCAGAAGACACACGCAACACCACTCACTTGTTAGCGCATCACGGCATCAGCGCAAAGCGGCTGATTGCGGTACATCAGCACAACGAACGCGCTGCGGCGGAAAAAATCATCGCGCTGTTGCAGGCCGGGCAAAGCGTGGCCTTTGTCAGTGACGCGGGGACGCCCGCGGTCAGCGACCCCGGCGCCTTGCTGGTGCAAGCGGTCAGAGCGGCGGGCTTGCGTGTCATTCCGATCCCCGGCGCCAATGCAGCGCTGGCGGCTTTGTCCGCAGCAGGCTTAAGCGAACCACATTTTTTATTTTACGGATTTTTGCCGAATAAATCTGCGGCTCGGCGCACGGTGTTGCAATCGTTAATCAGCCATCCTTATACATTGGTGTTTTATGAAGCACCGCATCGCATCGTCGAATGTGTCGCCGACTTGTGCGCGGTGTTGGGCGGCGAGCGACAAATTGTCGTGGCGCGCGAAATCACCAAAGTGTTCGAGACCATCCATGCCTGTGCGCTGCATGAAGCAGAAGCGTGGTTATTATCAGACAGCAATCAGCAGCGCGGTGAATTCGTGCTGCTGGTTTCCGGGGCACTGCCAGAAACCGGTTTATCGGTCGAAACATTAAACACGCTATCTTTGTTGCTGGAAGAATTGCCGCTCAAGCAGGCGGTACAGCTCGCCGCAAAAATCAGCGGGGCCAACCGGAATGAGCTTTATCAACGCGCACTGGAAATTAAATCTCCCGAATAATGCAGGTGACGCTTTACTTTCAAACAGACGTTTGATACGCTTGATTTGCGTTATTCATATCATTAATGTAATCCCGACTAGTTCCCAACTAGATGGGATTACGTTTTTGTTTCCGCATCGTGCAGCACGAACAGTATTTTCTTTTATGGATTCCAAATATGACGACTTCAGCCAAACCGATTTTTCTGACACTGTTATTGACCGCTGGCCTGGCCAGCTGTGGGGGCGGTGATAAACCCGCCGCAGCAGGACCTGCTCCCGGTGCGGGTGCAGCCATGCCGCCGCCCGAGGTGGATGTGATTACCGTGACACCGGGCAAGGCCACCGTCACCCAGGATTTGCCGGGACGATTGCAGGCTTATCGCACCGCGCAAGTGCGCGCGCGAGTCGAAGGGGTGGTTGAAAAAAGATTGTTTGAGGAAGGCAGCGACGTCAAGGCGGGACAGTCTTTATTCCAGATTGATGCGCGCACTTATAAAGCTGCCGATGCATCCGCCAAGGCTGATCTGGCGATCGCGCGCCAGAACGTTGAACGGTATAAACCCCTGCTGGAAATCAGGGCGGTCAGCCAGCAGGAATTCGATCTGGCTGCAGCCAAAGCCAAGCAAGCAGACTCGGTCGCGATTACCGCTGCGCAAAATCTGGAAAACGCCAGCGTCCCCGCCGCCATTTCAGGACGCATTGGGCGCGCGCTGGTGACGGAAGGCGCCTTCGTCGGCAAGGGAGAAGCCACGCTGTTGGCCACCATCGAGCAACTCGATCCGATCTATGTCAATTTTACCCAGTCCGGTTCGGATATGTTGCGTCTGAGGCAGGCGGTCAAATCAGGAAAACTCAAACGGGCCGACTCTGCCAAAGTGCAATTGCTGCTTGAAGACGGCAGCACTTATCCGCAGCCGGGTAAAATATTTTTCACCGACATGGCAGTTGATTCCAGCACCGGTTCGGTGTCGTTGCGCGCAGAATTCCCCAATCCGAAATACGAATTGTTGCCCGGCATGTTCGTGCGCATCCGCTTTCCCGAAGCGGTGAACGAAAACGTAATACGAGTTCCGCAACGCGCTATCCAAGCCAGCCCGCAAGGGCAATTTGTCATGGTGGTCGGCGCGGAAGATAAAGCCACCCCGACGCCAGTAAAAACAGGCGACATGGCAGGCGAAGATTTCATTATTGCCGAAGGTCTCAAAGGCGGCGAACGCGTCATCGTGAACGGCTTGCAAAAAGCCCGTCCCGGCACGGTGGTGAAACCAGTGCCGCTGGATACGCCAGTGCCTGGTACAGCTGCGTCCGCTGCCGAAAAATCTGCTCAAAATAAATAAGGCCGATCATGTTCGCAAAATTTTTTATTGACCGTCCGATCTTTGCCTGGGTCATTGCCCTCATCATCCTGCTGAGCGGCGTGTTGGCGCTGCGCAATCTGCCGGTCGCTTCTTATCCGGCCGTGGCTCCGCCCGCGTTGGCGATCACGCTTAATTATCCCGGCGCTTCCGCGCAAGTGGTGGAAGAAACTGCCGTCGCGCTGGTCGAGCAGGAATTGAACGGCATCGAACATTTGCTCT
>JBDTPU010000233.1:0-11782 GCA_039932535.1 Gallionella sp.
TTTCGCACAACAGATGTTCCAGCGGTACCGGCTCAAGCATTTCGCTGTGCCCGCGACCCAGCAATTTTTCCAATGCGATCAGATGTAATCCCGCGCAAACTTCAGCGGCAAAGTCTTTAGGCAGGAATAAATCTGGGATGACCAGATGGACGCTTTTCATGCGGTGAGTTTATCACCTCCTTAAACACTGTCACGCTTGAACACTGTCACGCTTTGCACTGTCATCGGGGGCAAGCTTGTGGCACACTGACACCCGCTCAAATATCTGAATCCATTTACCTTGCAACCTTACGAATTATTCATCGGCCTGCGCTACACCCGTGCCAAGCGGCGCAACCATTTCATTTCCTTCATCTCGCTGATCTCCATATTGGGCATGGGCTTGGGCGTGATGGCATTGATTGTGGTGCTGTCGGTCATGAACGGTTTCCAGAAAGAAATCCGCGAGCGCATGCTGGGCGCGTCGCCGCATCTGGAGGTGGTTGCGGAGGGCGGGCGTATCAATAACTGGCAGTCCATACTGGGCAAGGTCGCGCAGCACCCGCAAGTTTCCGCCGCCGCGCCCTACGTGGGCGGGCAAGGCATGTTGTCGTTCGGCCAGGGCGTGCAAGGTGTGATGGTGCGCGGCATCGATCCGGTCAAAGAAACTGCGATCACTGAACTGTCCAACAAGATAAAAGCGGGTGCCTTGGAAGATTTGCGCAGCGGCGAATTCGGTATCGTGCTCGGTACCGATCTGGCGCGTGCGCTGGGTGTACGGCTGGGTGAAAAAATCATGCTGATCGCCCCGCAAGGGCAGATCACGCCTGCCGGGATGGTGCCGCGCCTGAAACAATTTCGCGTGGTGGGCATCTTTGAAATCGGCATGGCGCCCTATGACAATAACCTCGCGTTGATCAATATCAACGACGCGCAAAAGTTATTTCTGCTCGGCGATGCGGTGACCGGCATCAGCGCCAAGCTGCGCGACGTCGATCTCGCCCCGCGCGTGGCGCGCGATTTGCAAACCCAGTTGCCACCGGAGCTATTCGCCAACGACTGGACGCACCAGAACAGTAACTACTTCCGCGCGGTGCAGATGGAAAAGAAGATGATGTTCATCATCCTGTCGCTGATCGTCGCGGTGGCCGCATTCAACATCGTCTCCACGCTGGTAATGGCGGTCACCGACAAGCAGGCCGACATCGCGATCCTGCGCACCTTGGGTGCATCGCCGCGCAGCATCATGAAAATTTTTATCGTGCAGGGCGTGGTGATCGGCTTGATCGGCACCCTGCTTGGCAGCGTGGGCGGTGTTGTGCTGGCGCTCAATCTGGACGTGGTCGTGCCGTTCATCGAGCACCTGTTCGGCGTGCAGTTCCTCGCCAAGGATGTGTATTACATCAGCGAGCTGCCGTCCGATCTGCGCTACCACGAAGTGATGCTGGTCACGGGCATATCGTTTTTGATCAGCCTGCTGGCCACGCTATATCCAAGTTATCGCGCGTCGCAAACGCAACCGGCGGAGGCGCTTCGTTATGAGTAACCAGAGGACTGAGGGCGGAGGACTGAGAACTGAGACGATCATTTCCTGCCGCGATCTGACCAAGACATTCACGCTGGGCAAGATCGAGGTGCCAGTGCTCAAAGGCGTCAACCTTGATGTGCAGCGCGGTGAGCGCATCGCCATCGTCGGTGCATCCGGTTCCGGCAAGAGCACACTGCTGCATCTGCTCGGCGGGCTGGATCATGCCAGCGGCGGCAGCGTGCAGATACTCGGGCAGGAAGTGCAGAGCATGGACGAGACGCAGCGCGGTGAAATGCGCAATCGCTCGCTCGGTTTTGTATACCAGTTTCATCATCTGCTGCCGGAATTTACCGCGCTGGAAAATGTTGCCATGCCACTGCTGATACGCGGCATGAAACGCGCCGAGGCCGCACCCATCGCCGCTGCGATGCTGGAACAAGTGGGGCTGGCACAACGCCTCGACCATCACCCTTCTGAATTATCCGGCGGCGAACGCCAGCGCACTGCGGTAGCCCGCGCGCTGGTTACACAGCCCGTTTGCGTACTGGCCGACGAACCCACCGGCAACCTGGATCGCAACAGCGCGAAGGCGCTGTTCGATCTGATTCAGCAACTCAACGAGAAACTCAACACCAGCTTCATTGTGGTGACGCATGACCAGGAATTGGCCGGGCGGATGCAGCGTCAATTACGGTTGGTGGATGGAATATTGCAAGCGGTATAACTACTCGTCTTTCATGTTGCAGGCCGTTGTAACTTACTCCTTATCACCGACTGCGCCATTCAAACTCGGTTGCTTCACTCGCCGGAAGCGGAACTTTTTGGGTCTTGCCAATTTGCTCCATCAAGAGGGGAAAGGCAACCCCAACGCTTTTCATTCCCAACATAAAAGTAAATTTAGTATCGTCTTTCGCCCTGATGGCAATATATTGCATCAGGATGTTGTTGTGCATTTTGGTTTGCGCGATGCCAGGATAGCGGGTCCAGACCGCAGGTTCATATCGTTGTTGTTTTTCGTTCCATTGCGCGAACAATATGCGTTCGTTAGTCAGCAGCATCACGCCTTCGTATGAAGCACGGGCTTCCTGCTCTGCTTCCATGTAAGTGCCGTCCACCAACTCAGTCCAGGACGAGAACAACAGTTGCTCATTTTTTTCCAACGTGCGGCTGTAGGTCGGATCAAAATCCGGCGCGCCGAGGGGGCCATAGCTTTTGCAACCCGTTAACAATGCGGCTGCACAAAACAATATCAACATACCCAGCCGGGGCAACACTGCGTTACGTGAAGCTGCGAAATAATTCAGCGCTGATTTCATCAATTCCCCTCCTGGAGTTTTTTTAATCTTTTTTTGCGTCTTTGCCATTGCACGATCACCCCTACGCGCCACGCTAAACGCACTGCAAAATATCCGATGATCGCCAAGCCTATCGCAAGTAATGGTAAACCAATCAATAGCGGCTTACCAAGTGTCTTCAGCCAGCCCCAAAAATCGCTCAGCCAATTGCCCCAATGCAACTCCGGAAAAGAAAGTGGCACCATCGCCGTGCCGCTGTGCACACCGCTCAGCCAGGCGCCCATTTCATAAGCCAGCATATATAACGGCACAATAGTGAATGGGTTGGTATAAAGCGTGGTAAACGCCGCAACCGGCAAATTAACTCGCAATAATATCGCCAAAAGCGCGGCGCCTATCATCTGCAACGGACCCGGGATCAGGCCGCAAAACATTCCCACCGCGGCGCCGCCCGCCACCGAACGACGATTTAAATGCCACAGGTTGGGCTGATGCAACCAGCGTCCGAATGGTTTGAGCCAGCGCTGGTTCTTGACGGTTTCGTAGGCGGGCAAAAAGCGATGAATAAATTTGCGCATAGCTTTATTCTATCCGAGTACGCTAATCTACGGCATGGTTCTCTTCGCCCTTTGCTTCAGCTTCGGCGTGTGGCTGTTGCAACAACAGGCCGCGTTGCCTGATTTTGTCTGGGCCTGGCTTCTGCCAGGTTTTGCACTCGGCTTACTGGTTCCAACCAATGAATTCCGGAAACGGGTTGCGCGTGCTTTGCTCCTTGCGGTTTTCGCCCTCGGCCTCGGCTTCTATCACGCCGCATGGCAGGCTGAACAACGCCTTGCGGTTGTGTTGCCGGATGAATGGCAGGGGCGTGATATCGAAGTGATCGGCGTGGTCGCCGAGCTGCCGCGCCGCTATCAGCAGGGTTTGCATTTCAGCTTCGACGTGGAAAAAATTCTCACTCCTCAAGCCAGTGTGCCGCCGCACATCTATCTCAGCACCTACGATGAGAAGGCCGCCACGCCGCTTGTGTTGCATGCAGGGGAACGTTGGCGACTTACTCTGCGCCTCAAACAACCGCATGGCAGCAGCAACCCGCACAGCTTTGATTTTGAATTTTGGGCATTGGAAAATAATGTGCAGGCAATCGGCTATGTGCATAATAAAGGCAACAATGTCCGCCTCGATACGCAAGTCGGCGGTTTCTTCTATCGCATCGAATCATGGCGCGAAACGGTGCGCGACAAATTCAACGCCACACTCGGGCACGCGCCTTATGCCGGTGTCTTGAGCGCGCTGGCCATCGGCGATCAGAGCAGTATTCCACCGGCACAATGGCAGGTGTTCACGCGCACCGGCGTGAATCATTTAATGAGTATCTCCGGTCTGCACATCACCATGCTGGCCAGCTTGGGGTTCGCCCTCACCTACTGGCTGTGGCGGCGCAGCGCGCGGCTTACTTTGTGGTTACCGGCGCGCAAAGCCGCCGTAGTTGTGGCATTGCTGGTGGCGCTCGGCTATGCGCTGCTGTCCGGTTTTGCCGTGCCAGCGCAACGCACCGTGTATATGGTCGGCGCAGTTACCGCAGCACTGTGGCTGAACCGTAATTTTTCATTCGGGCAGATACTCAGTATCGCGTTGCTCGGCGTGCTGATTCCCGATCCCTGTGCCGTCATGTCGCCCGGCTTCTGGCTGTCGTTCGGCGCGGTGGCACTGATCCTGTACGTCACCGCATACCGCCTTAAGCCCTCACACTTTTTGGAGGAATACGGCAAGGTGCAATGGGCGATGACCATCGGCCTGATTCCGATGCTGCTGGGTCTTTTTCAGCAAGTGTCGCTGGTCTCACCCATCGCCAATGCATTGGCAATTCCACTGGTCAGCCTGGTGGTCGTGCCACTCGCGCTGCTCGGCGCGGTGCTGCCTCCAGCGTTTCCTGGGGATATGCCGTTGTGGCTGGCGCACAGCGTGATGAGCGGAACGATGGCATTGCTGGAATGGCTGAACAGCCTGCCGCTCGCGGTGTGGGCACAGCACGCGCCGCCTGCGTGGAGCATCGTGGCCGGTATGTTGGGTGTGCTGTGGATACTGCTGCCGCGCGGCTTTCCGGCACGCTGGCTGGGATTTTTATTGTTGTTGCCGATGTTCCTGAACATGCCTGAATCGCCTGCACCAAGTTCAGTTCGCCTGATTATTTTCGACGTCGGGCAAGGCCTGGCGGTCGCCGCGCAAACGCAACATCACGCGCTGCTCTACGATACCGGCCCGGACTTCAGCGACGGCGCGGACAGCGGAAATCGCATCTTGATCCCATCGTTGCGCGCGATGGGCATCAGCAAACTGGATGGACTGATACTCACGCACAACGACACTGATCACACCGGCGGCGCAGCCTCGGTGATGCAAGGCATGCCGATAGTCTGGCTCTCGTCCTCGCTGCCCGAAGGACATCCGCTCTTGCAACTGGCGTCCGATAAACGACGTTGCGCGGACGGACAATCATGGCAATGGGATGGCGTGCAATTCGAAATATTACATCCCGATGCGGGCAGCTACGCTATCCCAAAAATCCGCGACAACAATCGCGGCTGCGTATTGCGCATTAGCATCGGCGATCAACATATTTTATTGACGGCGGATATCGAAAAGGAGTCTGAACAGCAATTACTCAAGGAACATCCGGACAAATTGCTGGCGGTATTACTGGTCGTGCCGCACCACGGCAGCAAAACCTCCTCTACGGGCGAATTCATTGCCGCCGTGCGCCCTGCCTATGCCGTATTTACGGTAGGTTATCGCAACCGCTTCGGCCACCCGAAACAAGAAATCGTGCAACGCTACGCTGATAGCGGCGCGGATTTATTGCGTTCGGATGAAGATGGCGCAGTTCTGGTCGAAATGAATGCCCAGAGCTTGCAGGTACAGCGCTACCGCAAGATTCATCGCCGCTATTGGATGCGCTAATCGCATAATAAGCGCCATAGAGACTTCTGTTGACCAGGGGCATGAATACTGGAAGACTATGCCAGCCGCAAGATTACGCGTTAATCACTGAGGAGAATGCCATGAAAAAATTCTTGATACTTGCACTGCTACTGCCTGTTAGCGTCACGGCTGCAGAGCAAGACAATATCGGCCTGACCGCACATAACCTGTTTGACACCAGAACCTCTCTTGGCCTGTCTGCCAAGGTAAAGCATCGCCAGCTCGTCCACATGCGGGCTCAACTGATGGCGACTCAAGCCATCATCGGCTTGCTTGCCGAAGAGAATTTCGACAGGGCGACTAAAATAGTCCAGACAAAGCTGGGTATGAGCGACGAAATGAAACAGATTTACGAACGGACCAACAATGAGGATTTTAAACAACTGGGGCTGGCTTTCCACAATAGTGCAGACGAATTGGGAACCGCCTTGCAAACGAAAGATATGAAAAAATCACTACAGGCATTAAGTAATACGATGAAATATTGTGTGCAGTGCCATAATAAATTCCGGCAGTAAACACACGAAGTTTGGTGGCTAACGCCGCTTACATATAGCATGCTCCCTGTTCTCTATTCCTTCCGGCGTTGTCCCTATGCGATGCGTGCGCGCCTTGCGCTGTATGCAAGCGGCGTAGCGGTTGAGCTGCGCGAGGTATCGTTACGCGATAAACCAGCCAGCATGCTGGCCGCCTCTCCCAAAGGCAGTGTGCCGGTGCTGGTATTGCCGGACGGAGGCGTGATCGATGAAAGCTGGGAAATCATGCAATGGGCGCTGCATCAACACGATCCGGAGGGGTGGCTGGGGCAAGATAATAGTTTTATTGCTGCCGCAAATCCGCTGATCATCGAAAACGACACCACATTCAAATATCATCTGGATCGCTACAAATACGCTGAACGCTACCCGGAATATCCACGCAGCCACTACCGTTCCGAAGCGGAAATATTTTTACGGCAACTGGAAGATCGCCTGCGCACAACCCATTTTGTGTTGGGTGACTCCATGTCCATTGCCGATGTGGCTATCTTCCCGTTTATCCGGCAATTCGCAGCCGTGGATAACAACTGGTTTGCACAAACGTCCTATCCGTTGCTGCAACGCTGGCTGGATATTTTTTTGGGTTCGGAGCTTTTTAAGGCAGTCATGAAAAAATAGTATCCAACAAGCCAGTCGCAAGCCGTAGCCCGCTGTATGCGGGCTTTTTTGTTACTCTTTATCTAATGCATGTTTGTGTATATCTATTACATTCATTTCATATGTTTGTACATTTTTATTCTTGATTTATTTATCCTCCTCTCTATAATGCATGCGCGATTGAATGCTAAGAGTGATCTCAAATGACGGCTATCAGGGAACTGGATGCGTTAAGGAAAGAAATTGAGGAAGCGCGTAAAGCGCTTTCGGCAAAAGAAAGTGCGCTCCAGTATCTGGAAGAAAACGCGCATAAGTTTTTTCGTTCCGAACCTGTACCAACCAATTCAAAATCGCCTGTCGAGGGCGAATTTCAGCTGGAACAGCTCGTTATAAATACGGCGCGCCGCACACTCATGTCCGAAGTGGAAAGCGTAATTGAGCGGTTTGGACAGCAGGAATTTACGGTTGCTCACGTTGAGGCAGCACTAAAGAAAACCGGCGTTGAACTCAAAGATGGAAAATCACCCCGTCCGCGCATTTCTACCATTCTGGGAAAGCTGGAAAATAGCGGTGTTGTAGTACGCACCTTCGAGGGTAAAGGTAGCGTTCCTAACAGGTATCGACTTTTGCAAGATTCATCAGAATCTTTTTAACTTCCTTCCGTTATCATGTCGAACCCAAAGTAACGATGTTTTCCCCATGTTGAATTTGATCATCTCCACCATTGTCTTTTTCATTGCCGCCTGGTTTGCCAACCGTTATCTGGATACGCAGGAAATTCCCAAAGGCATGACGCGTGGCATACTGATATTGGTAGTTGCCTCTCTGGTGTCCTGGGCGGCGGGAGAAATGGTGGACTGGGCTCAGATCAAAATCGAGGGTCCGCAGGCGGCAACGCAAACTTCGGAGGATCTATCCCGGCTGCTAAAGTCAGTCGGTCGGCCTTGATCCACATCGCAAACAAAAACTCTCTCAAGGATGAATCCGATCATGAAACAAGGTATGGTAAATCTGATGCCCAAGTTAACCAGCCAGGCTGGCCTGATTTTTTTAACGGGAATATTCGCATTGGGCGGTGTAGCCATCACGAGTAATGCTCAAGCCACTCCAAGCGTGGGCGTATATGCCCAACACGCTGGCGGCAAGATCATTTACCACTATCGCGTAATCAATAATAGCGGGCAGAATATTACGGCTGTTTCGATCGGGCGCAGCAACCAGAATGATGGGAATCCAGATAACGATCTCAATGAACTGCTTGAACTTCCGGCGGGATGGAGTCCCAAGTTGGGCATTCCCTCGACCAGTGCCAATTCACCCACTGGCTGGCGCGTCAGCGTAATCGCGCCGGAAGAGAACTCAAGCCATGCCATCGCATGGGAACCTATGAATGATCGTTCGCCCAAACTGGTGGCGGGTCAAACCATAAACAAGATGAGCATCGCGCTGGACAAACCCGACAACCATTATCTGACCGGCCATGCGCTGATTACTTTTACCGACGGGAACCCAATCAATATTACCGTTCCCATCGAACAACTCGACTTTACTCCGCCCAGCTTGATGGTACATTTGAGTCCCGACACACTGATATCGCAGAACAACAAATTTATCGCTATCAACGCATCCTTCACGATCAAGGATGATTATGACCGCATGCCGGTAATCAAACTGGAATCCATAACCTCCAACGAACCCTTGGCGGTTAATGACATCCGTGATGTGAGCTTGGGTCTTGATGATCGGTATTTCAAATTTCTCGCCGAAAGCAAGAGTACGTCCGGACGGATTTACACGGTGATCTACTCGGCAACGGATGCCTCCGGTAACCAGGCCCTGGCTTCGGCCACGGTGCGGGTAGCGACGGCACCCTCACCGCGATAATTTTAACAACCGGAATCAGCCCTGCTTTAATAGCGCATCAAACTGTTCTATCGGCACCGGTCGGCCAAACAGATATCCCTGGTAATGAGTGCAGCCATTTTTTTGCAGCAGCTGCCGTTGCTGCTCCGTTTCAACTCCTTCGGCAATCACATCCAGGCTCAGGTTTTGCGCCATGGCAATGATGGTGCGCACAATCGTTTCATCGTTAATGTCGAGCACAATATCGCGTATGAATGACTGGTCTATCTTGAGCTGATGCAGCGGTAAGCGCTTGAGATATTGCAGCGATGAATAGCCGGTACCGAAATCGTCCAATGAAAACTGCACACCGGCTTCATTCAAGGCGGTCATGGTTGCAATAGTGTCTTCGATATTGTCCAGCAACAGGCTTTCGGTCAATTCCAGCTTGAGCAGCATCGGGGGAATTGCATGGCGTCGGATGGCCGCGCGCACCTGAGTCACAAAATCAATCTGGCGAAATTGTTTGGCGCTCACATTCACTGCCAGAACGAGGTCTCTGGTCAGCGCCGCCTTCTGCCATGCCTTGAGCTGCGCGCAAGCTGTCTCCAGCACCCATGCGCCAATCGGCAGTATCAGCCCGGTTTCTTCCGCCATTGGAATAAATTGGGCGGGCGATACCATGCCGCGTGCCGGGCTTATCCAGCGGATCAATGCCTCTGCGCCCACAGCACGCAGCGAACTGTCCACTTGAATCTGGTAATGCAAATGGAATTGCCCGCTCTCTATTGCCTCACGCAATTCTGTCTCCATCGAAGCACGCACGGAAATGTTGGTCTGCATTTGCGGATCAAAGAAGCGCAGGGTATTGCGACCCGCTTTCTTGGCCTGATACATGGCAATATCGGCTTGCTTCAGCAGCTCGCCTATGGTCTGTTGTTGACCATTGAACAAAGTGGCGCCGATGCTCGCGGTACCGCGGTGCTGATGCGCGGCCAGCTGATAGGGATGATTAAGCGTAGCGAGAATTTTCTCGCCGATCACTTCTGCCTGCCTTACTGCCTCATTAACCTCTGCGCTCAGGTCTTCCAGTATCGCGACGAATTCATCGCCGCCCAGACGCGCCACCGTATCACCTGCGCGCGCACAGGTCTCCAGACGTTGCGCAACTTGTTGCAGCAACAAGTCGCCAATGTCATGGCCGAGTACATCATTGAGTATTTTGAAATTATCCAGATCAATGAATAGCAGCGCGCCCATTCTGCCGCTGCGCGCACTGGACGCCAATGCATGCTCGAGCCAGTCCATCAGCAATCGCCGGTTGGGCAGGCGAGTAAGCGGATCATAAAACGCCAGGCTCTTGATTTCTTCTTCTGCCGCCTTGCGTTCGGTGATGTCGGTTTGCGTACCCACATAGTGGGTGACGGCGCCGTCCGTAGCTTTGATGGCGGTAATGGTTAACCACTTTGGATAGATTTCACCATTCTTGCGCCTGTCCCAGATTTCGCCTTGCCAGGATCCGGAGCGATGAATACACTCCCACATCGCCGCATAAAAATCCGCATTATGCCGTCCCGACTTGAGCAAGCGAGGCGTCTGTCCCACCGCCTCCTCGGCGGTATAGCCCGTTGCTTCGGTGAACGCCTGATTGACCCGCAAAATTATGCCGTTGGCATCGGTGATGACAATGCCTTCCTGCGTTTCGAAAGAGGCGGCGGCAATGCGCAGTTCCTGTGCCCGGCTGAGCGCTTGCGCCCGTCCGCGCGCCAGTTGCCAAACCAGCAGCGATAACAGCACACTCATCAGAATGCCGGACAATTGGATCAAGGTGACGCGCGTCATATCAAGGTTCGCTTCAAAGGTGGGCAGAGAGCGCACCTTGACAGACCATGTGTGGCCGCTGAATTCTATGTACTGGATGGAATTATATTGTGAGGGTTTGGTCAGGGTCGGAGAAAAAATCCCATCGTTGTCGTACATCAAGGCTTCCAGCGTGGAATTTTTTCCATCCCAAATCTCCACATCGATCTTGTTGATTTGCTCCCCAAGTATACCCACCATCAGGTCGTCCATACGGAATGACGAATGCACCCAGCCGATGACGTTAGCGCGGCGTTCAGCCAGCGTTTCATGTGGGCTGCCCTTACCGTACACCGGCAAAAACATCAGGAAGCCAGCCTGCACATTGCGTTCGGTTTCCTGAGCCAGCCTGACCTTGCTGGACATGGCCGACTCATTTCTGTCGCGTGCCAATTTCATGGCGGTACGCCCCACCGGTTCTGAATACAGATCATAGCCAAAGGCGCGCAGGTTACGCCCGGTGAATGGTTCCAGCAGAATAGTAGGTGAATAGAGGGCACGTTCGCCCTCCGGGCGTAGCGTGTAATGGGGAAAGCCTTGCTGGCGCATGGTTTTGACATGCGTGGCTTTTTCCTGCGGCGGAATGATCAGCGAAAAACCGATACCCTGAATACCCGGATAGTGATGGGCCAAACCCAGATCGGCTACGTAAGTGCGAAATTCATCTCGGTCCACACTCTTCAACGAACTGAACAGGCCTTTGACACCATGCAGAACTTGCTCATAAGTTGCCAAGCGCTGCTCGATGCGCAAAATAATTTCATGCGTCTGGTAATCGAAATTGTCCCGTTGTATCTGACGCGCAGCAGTCAAGGCTGCCTGCTGTACAAGGTAAGTGGCAATGAACCCGGCTGCCAGCACCAGCCAAGGTAATAACTTGCTGATGCGCAGCCATGTCATGGCCTACAGATAAATAACATCCGGTAAAAGGCGTGTGCCAAACTTTCAGAATTCTTTTTGTTGGCGACCATGCCTTGTGTTCAACGAGTAAATGAATGAATGAATTATCGGGATGACTCTGCTCTGGGCTAACTCAAAAAAGTGAGCGCCTTTCAATTTTCAATGAGACAAGCCGGGGAATAATTCCAGCATTCCATCTGCCATGAACTGCACCGCCATTGCGGCGAGTAGCAAGCCCATCACGCGAGTAGCGATGTTGAGTC
>JBDTPU010000234.1:0-2502 GCA_039932535.1 Gallionella sp.
TAAGCCGCGCCGCCAATTCCTTGCCGCTGCCCGATTCGCCGCTGATATGCACCGGCGCCTGGCTGCGCGCCACGCGCGCAATCAGATCGCGCGCCTTCTGCATCGCAGGCGAATGACCCAGCAATATCTTGTCCGCCGAAACATCCGGCTTCGGAAGATTCAAGGCTGACTTTACCAGCGCGCGCAACTGGTCCAGCGATACCGGCTTGCTCAGGTAATCGAACGCGCCTGCCTTGAGTGCGATCACGGCATTTTCCATATTGCCGTGTGCCGTAATTACCGCGACCGGCACATCCAGATTGCGCTGCGTAATATGTTTCACCACCTGCAAACCATCCCCATCGGGCAGCCGCATATCGGTCAAACACAAGTCATAGCGCCGCGCCGCCAATTTGGCCAGCGCCTCGCGCACATTGATCGCCCGATCCACCTCAAGTCCCATCTTGCGCAGCGCCAGTTCCAGCAACTCCAGAATGTCCGGCTCATCATCCACCAGCAGCGCACTGAGGGGTTTCGCCCGATGACTATCCGCCATGCCCATACCTCTCGCTCTCTCTATGCCTATCTCCAAACATTATCCGAAAACATGCCCCTCCCCGCTCCTCTTCCGCATGATATTCCAGCACGGCATTATTTGCTTCACATAGCTCCTTGGCAATATACAAGCCCAAGCCCGTACCATCAGGCGCGGTGGTAAAAAATGGCTCGAACAGTTTGCCCAGATGCTCGGCAGAGATGCCGAGCCCATCATCCTTCACCGCCAATGTCACCCGCCCCTCTGCTTCACCCATGCTCAACACCAGGCTGCCGGGTAATTTGCTGCCATAGCGCAGCGCATTGCGGCATAAATTCCATAACACCTGACGCAGGTGGCCGCGATCAAAGGAAACTTGTCTCCCGGTCAATCCTGCCAGCACCATCACGCCTGGCGCAAGCCGTTCGGTCGCGTCAAACTCATTTACAAACATGTGCAGCATCGCGGCCAGCCCAAAAATTTCAGGCTGCGCCCGATCCCGCCGATTCAGCTGCATTACATCTTGCACGATCTGATTAATGCGCTGCGTATTATCCAGAACGATTTGCAACAATCGCTGATGATTGGCATCGCCGGATTCCTCCTGCAATAATTCTGTTGCATAACTGATCGCCGATAGCGGATTACGCACTTCATGCGCAATGTTCACAGTCAAACGTCCCAAGGCGGCCAGTTTGATTTGCTGTGCCTCGGCCCGAACCCGCTGCATATCTTCCAGAAATATCACCGCCCCGTTCGTCGCATCAAGTTCAATCGGAACAAAGCGCAAGCGAGCCTGCAGCCCCCCATCCAGTTGCATGATATCGCGGCTCGCGCTGCCCGCCTGCTTCCACAGCGCATACTGCCCGAACAGAACGGGAAAAGTGACGGCCAAAGATTTTTCCGTATCGATACTTTTGTGCAGCAATTGTTCGGCGCGTGCATTCATTTGCAAGATCAATCCTTCACCATCCACCACCAGCACACCATCCTGCATATCGCGCATCACCAGCCGATTCGCCTCGGACAAGCTAACCAGGTCACGGCCGCGTCGCTGCGCCAGCTGTTGACTATCTACCGCATATCTAGCCAGCGTGTGCGCCAGCCAGGCCACGGCAAAATAAGCCATGCACAGCAATCCGACTTGCACATACTGCGCCGCATCGGCATCGTCATACAATACCGCATAGGTATGCTCCAGCAGTGCGGCGATACTGGCTGAGGCCGCAAAAAACAAAGTGATTCTGCCGCGACTGATCAACCCGGCCCCGGCCAGCGACACCAGCAACAACAGGCCGATGCTGCTCCCTATCCCGCCGTTGGCATAGGAAAGCAACGTTAATCCGGCGATGTCGGTGCCAATCTGGCCGGCCAATTGCCAGGTGAATCGTGGCCAGCGTAGCCTGAGCGGCAGCAGAGAAACTGCCGCCGCCGCCGTATAGATTAGGCTCACTACAAAAAATAGCGTCCAATTGTGCGAACTTAACGAGCGCGAAGAGCCGAATACGCCGGCAAAAAATACAAAGAAGCTGGCCAGCGTTAGCCGATACAGATTGAAATAACGCAGGGAACGCCAGAAATCGGCGGGAGGAAAAACTTTGGCAGTCGTCAAACTCAACACAAGTCTGGTCGGCACTCAATGGGGTGGCATGGCTTGCTCACAGCACCCGATTTGCTTAGGCCACCGCGTTCATTTACGATAAGCATTACGATGTTCCGCGCCGCAAAAAAATTGTCCTTCCGCCAGAATGCTCTCCCCCTTGGGCAAGTGCACACCGCAATGCGCGCAACGCACCATATCCTCGGCAATCAGCTTATCTTGCCGCGAGCTATTCTTGAGGTAAGACTTGATCAACAAATAAACCACTGCCGCAATGGCAATCAGCAATAACAGACGGCTCATTTGAAATTAACTCCCGATGAAAACTCAACCAGCACAAGACTCGCCCAACATTTACTTGGCAATTTACTTGGCAATTTACTTGGCA
>JBDTPU010000235.1:0-4570 GCA_039932535.1 Gallionella sp.
GGCGTATTCAATCCGGTGGTATTGCAAATGATTGCCGTCGGCGAAGAAAGCGGCGACCTGGATGGCATGATGTTCGAAGTCGCCGAGATGTACGAACGCGAAGTCAAATACGAAGTTGCCAGCCTCAGCTCAAAAATAGAACCGGTCCTGATTGTCGCCCTCGGCATCATGGTGCTGATATTGGCGCTAGGCGTCTTCCTGCCGATGTGGGACTTGGGCAAAGCGGCGATGCATCGATGAGTTCCAGAGGACAGATGACAGAGGAAGGAGGGCGGACGGTTGTGTACCACTGCGCGGCACATTCCATAAGACTGCGCGGCAAAGCCGCGACAAAGACTCTGCCCTCTGATAAAACAACTGTCCATTCGACTAGACGAGCAAACAACGCTCGCCAAGTCGCTGGTCATGTCTTCTGCCCTCCGTCCTCTGAACGCGGCTTTACCTTGATTGAACTGGTCATCACCATCACTATTATCGTGGTGCTGATGGGATTTTTTCTTAATCGTGCGTTGTTCTACATGGAGCAAGCCGAGAAAACCGCAATGGAGCAAGTGGCAGGTGCCATACAATCTGCGCTGACCTTGCAATACGGACAAATATTGACACGCGGAAAGCCCTCCGATGTGACGGCATTGGCTCAGGATAATCCAATGAACTGGCTGCAAAAAAAACCGCGCAATTATTCCGGAGAATTCTATGACCCCACGCCGCTGGCGGTAGAGTCCGGCAACTGGGTATTCGATCTGAAGTCGCGCGAACTGGTTTATGTGGTACGCAATGCTAATAACTTCCACCCAGGCAAGGACGGCAAGAAATGGATACGTTTTCACGTGGTGGTAAACTACGAAGCTTCGCGCCTGCCTTCGTTGCAAAGAGAGCCTCTGGCATTGACTGGTATCGTGTTTGAGCCGGTCGTGGCGTATTCTTGGTTTTAATGAAGCGCCATTCTGAGCCGCTATCATTCTGGAGGTTTTGCGATGCTGACTAACCCGATTTATATTTTATTATGGCGCGACTTGGCGATACTCTTGCTCTTCGGCGCCTTGCTCGGCGTATTACTTGGGTTGCTGCTGATCTTCAAGCCGCAATTTCTGGAGCGGCTTAACCGAGTGGCAAACCGCTGGATTTCCACCCGACATATCAACCGCTGGCTGGATCGCAGCGTCAGTATTGAATCCTGGTTTTATCAACACCATCGTGCTGTAGGGGCCGTCATCATCCTGGGTGCGGCCTATATTTTCGTTTACTTCGGCATGCTGTTCGACAAGGCGTACACCTTGCAACACTTGAGTTCAAGAGGCATGCTTCCGGTACAGATGCTGGATGGGCTGCTTGATGCATTGGTACTGGTTGCGCTGGTCGGGGGCGCTGTCGCATTCATAGTGGGATTGTTTTTATGGCTGCGCCCCAGCCTGCTGCGCGGCATGGAGGAAGAGTCCAACCAATGGGTGTCCTCGCGCCGTGCTACTAAAGTGCTGGAAATTCCACGTGATGATGCCGATCGTTTTGTCATGCGCCATGCGCAACGGGCTGGCTGGCTTTTGTTGCTGGCCAGCCTCTATCTGTTTTTTGCTGTGTTCCGTCTGTTGGTATAACGCGACCGCCGGTCGGTTAAGGGTTGCGCGTATATAAGGTCTTCGCTTAGTGTGCGTTTGCTTGGCCAATTTCTTGCTGCGGCATTAAGCAGGCAAAGTTAAATTGCTTCAATAACCCCCAAGGCTGCGGCCTTAAACTTAGGAGAATATATAATGAAACGCCAATCTGGTTTTACGCTGATTGAATTGATCGTAGTGATCGTGATTCTGGGCATTTTAGCTGCGACGGCGATGCCAAAGTTTGTTGACTTGCAAGCCGACGCGCGCTTAGCAAAAATTAATGGCGCGTTATCTGGGTTTAAATCTGCGGCCACTTTGGCGCACGCCGCTCAATTAGCGCAGAGTCTTAATGCGGCATCTAGCGTGACCATGGAGGGTCAAGTAGTAACAATGGTGAACGGTTACCCAACAGGCGATGCCGCCGGGATTGTGGCTGCTCTGGGTGGTGCAGCATTTACGGCGGATTATTCGACTACTTATGCAGGTACAACTGCAACTGCGGCAACCGACACGGGGCACTCAACTTGCAGCGTAACGTACACTTCGCCAGCGGCAGCTAATACTGCACCAACATATTCTGCAGCGCCAGCACGTACTAACTGTTAATTTATCGGTTGTATAGAATTGCGGGGCGGGGTAATCCCCGCCCCTTTTTCTTTGCTGAGGGGGATTCGACAATGGATGGCTGGCATAAGCCGAGTGATAAGCGGGCATGCTTTGAGCGGATGACGGGCTTCACTATGGTCGAGCTAATCACCGTGATTATGATCATCGGTATTCTTGCCGCTGTAGCCGCCCCCCGTTTTTTTAATAACAACGTTTTTCAATCACGCGGTTTTGCCGATCAGGTGCAGGCCACGTTGCGCTATGCGCAGAAGGAAGCAATTGCGCAACACCGTTTTGTTTGCGCGGCATTTACCAGTAACAGCATCACATTGACTATCGGAGCGACCGCAGCTTGCGGCACACCTTTAATCTCTCCGACCGGGAGTCCGTATGTGATTACCGCGACTGCCGGAATTGCATTTGCCGCGCTACCGACAGCTTTCAGCTTTGACGCGTTGGGTACGCCGACCAACGCGCCCCAGACGATCAACATCTCTGGGGCAACAAATGGCATTATCATCGAGGCGCAGACTGGCTATGTTCATTCACCATAAGCAGCGCGGGATCAGTCTGATCGAGCTGATCATGTTCATCATGATCGTCAGCGTGGCGCTGGCGGGAATATTGCTGGTGATGAATGTGACCACTAAAAACAGTGCCGATCCCTTGGTACACAAACAGGAGCTGACGATTGCCGAGTCGCTGCTTGAGGAAGTTGATCTGATGCCGTTCACTTATTGCGATCCGGATGATCCCACTGCGTCTACTGCGGCATCCGCAGTAGTGGGCGTGGGGGCATGTACCGCTAAGGTCGAGGGGATGGGACTGGAAGCGGCATTCGCTCCTTATCAGACTTCAGCCGAAACGCGTTATAGCGCGACCACACCATTCGATAATGTCAACGACTATGACGGCTTCACTATGGCTCCCGGGGCACTTCTGGATATTACCGGGGTCGCTGCCGGACCGGCTGGCTATTCAGTAGCGGTAGTTGTGACCAATAATGGCCTACCTGCTGCCGGTGCGTCTCCGGCCATTGCGAATGCTGAAGCGCTGCTCGTTAAAGTCACCGTCACCGGCCCGGACAATGTGCCGGTCGTGCTGGAAGGTATCCGCACCCGTTATTCGCCGAAGGCGGTGCCATGATGCGTCGGCAATCACAACAAGGTTTCACGCTGGTCGAGATGATCATGGTGATCGTTATCACCGGCATCATCGGCGGCATGGTGGCGGTGTTCCTGAAAACGCCGATACAGCAGTATATGGATGTCGCGCGCCGTGCCGATATGACCGACATTGCTGATACCGCGCTGCGCCGCATCGGGCGCGACTTGCGGCTGGCCTTGCCGAACAGTGTGCGTGTGACTCCGGGTGCTTGCCCGGTTACGACCGCGAATCCTGGCGGCACAGGGACGTGCAGTTTCCTGGAATTTTTGCCGACCAGCGGCGGCGGGCGTTATCGTGCCGATACAGGCGGCGGTGCGGGATGCCCTGCATCTCCGGGCGGCGAGGCGCTGGACTTTACCGGCGCGGATGCTTGTTTCGGTGTGTTGGGCGGGATGCCAGCGGGTTTTGCTTTTGCTGCGGGCGATCTGGTAGCAGTTTACAACTTGGGCATTTCCGGCGCGACTGCTTATTCGGGGGTTAATACTGCGGCTATCAATCTTGCCGGTAGTACAGCGGCGATTATTACATTAAACACGGCCAAATTATTTCAGCTTGCCTCACCCAAGGCCCGTTTTGATATTATCAATAAGGCTGTCAGTTACGTGTGTGATACGACTGGCAAAACATTAATGCGTTACTCGTATCCCATTGTTGCAGGGCAGCCTACTGCGACATTGACGGGCGGCAATCTGCTTGCCGGGAATGTGGGTGCCATTTGCAATTTTTCGTATGACGCTTTTGTTGTGGCGCAGCGCTCGGGTCTGGTGACGATGAATTTGAGTATTACCGAAAACAATCCCAGTGGCGGGAACGAGACGGTGACACTTTACAATGCAACTCATGTGAGCAATCTGCCATGAACAGAGGACAGAGGACAGAGGATAGAGGACTGCTGACTGTGTGCCGCGATGCGGCACATTCTAAGGAAGCGCTGGTTAAGTCCCATGCTGTGATTCGATACACCCAAAGGATGCGAGAATCTTTGCGAGGCATTTTCCGTTCGTCTCGAGTGCCGCGCGCAGCGCGGTGTATCGAGGAGTGCGAACGGAGAATACTCACCACGAACGGACTTAATCAGCACTTCCCTAAAAAATTGCGCGGCAAAGCCGCTACAAAAATTCTGTCCTCTGTCCTCTGTCCTCCGTCCTCAGAACGGGGCTTCAGCCTCGTCGCGGCGATCTTTCTACTGGTGGTTATCGCTG
>JBDTPU010000236.1:0-3500 GCA_039932535.1 Gallionella sp.
CCCTTACCTGTACTACCTATTTTAGGCTCAGGCATTGCTCTACTAAGAAGTCCATATCCCTTCTGGCTAGTTTCTTTGATTTCAAATAAATCTTCCTCAAATTTTGGCAACTGCCCAGTGCCACGCATCGAATCGGCGTTCACCAGATAAGGCACATAGGTCTCAGTATAGCCATGCTGCTCGGTGTGCGTATCCAGCATAAACTGCGCAAGTGCTCGATGCAGCCGCGCCAGCCCGCCCTTCAGCAACGAGAACCGTGCACCGCTGATCTTGGTCGCAGTATCGAAATCAAGGCCCAACTTTTCGCCCAGATCGACGTGATCTTTTACCGCAAAACCAAATTGAGGAAGACTGCCGACCTTGCGCACTTCAAGATTATCTACCTCTGACTTTCCCACCGGAACGCTGTCGTGCGGCGTGTTTGGGATCACTTCCAGAAATTGTTGCAATGCGCTTTGCACCTCGCCCAACTGCACTTCCGCTTGCTTGAGCTCCTCACCCAATGTCGCAACTTCCCCCATGATCGCAGAAGTGTCCTCGCCTTTCGCCTTGGCCTGCCCGATCAGTTTGGACGAGCTGTTGCGCTTGGCTTGCAATTCCTGCGTGCGGGTTTGAATGGCCTTGCGTTCGGCTTCCAGATGTTCAAATTGCGCGGTGTCCAGCACGTAACCGCGTGTCGCCAAACGTGCGGCGATATTCGCCAAGTCATTGCGTAGTGTTTGTATGTCTAACAATTTTATCTCCGTCCCCGTAGGTCGGGCTCTGCCCGACATGGTGGGCGCAGCCCACCCTACATTTTCTTTTTTGCTGCCGCATCCAATTCACGAAGCCGCGCCAGCTTCTCCGCGATCTTCGCTTCCAGCCCATGTTCGGTGGGCTGATAAAAACTCACTTCCGGCATACCTTCGGGAAAATAATTCTCGCCTGCCGCGTAACCCTCTTGCTCGTCATGAGCATAACGATAACCCTTGCCGTAATCTAGCTGCTTCATCAGCTTGGTCGGCGCGTTGCGCAGATGCAGCGGCACTTCACGCGAACCGTCCTGAGCAACAAAAGCGCGCGCGGCATTATACGCGACATAACCCGCATTCGATTTCGCCGAGACGGCCATGTACAACACCGCCTGCGCCAGTGCCAGCTCTCCTTCCGGCGAGCCAAGACGTTCATAGGTTTGCGCGGCATCATTGGTCAATTGGATGGCACGCGGATCGGCGAGGCCGATGTCTTCCCACGCCATGCGCACGATGCGCCGCGCCAGATAGCGCGGGTCGGCGCCGCCATCCAGCATACGCACCAGCCAGTACAGCGCCGCATCGGGATTGGAGCCGCGCACCGATTTGTGCAGCGCGGAAATCTGGTCGTAAAACGCTTCGCCGCCCTTGTCGAAACGACGCAGATTTTGTGCAAGCGTGTTGTCGAGAAACGCGCTGTCGATCTTGTTTACGCCCGCAGTCTTGGCAGCGGTTTGCAATTGCTCCAACACATTGAGCAATCGGCGCGCATCGCCGTCGGCGTAACCGACGATGCGTTCTTTGGCTTCATCAACAAATTGCAAAATCTCCGTTCGGGCTGAGCCTGTCGAAGCCTGTCCTGAGTCCACCGAAGTGGTCCCCCTATTCCCTTCGACAGGCTCAGGGCGAACGAGGGTTAGATATTTTATTGCACGCTCGAACAACAGCGCCAACTCCTCCGCCGACAACACATGCAGCACGTACACCTGTGCGCGCGACAACAGCGCGTTGTTCACTTCAAACGAAGGATTCTCGGTGGTCGCGCCGATGAAGGTGACGAGGCCCTGTTCGACAAAAGGCAGAAAGGCATCCTGCTGCGACTTGTTGAAACGATGAACCTCGTCCACGAAAAGTATCGTGTGACGGCCGCGCTGTTGCAAAACATGCTGTGCCTGCGCAATCGCCTCCCTGATGTCTTTCACACCGGACAACACCGCCGACAGCGGCACGAACTCGGCATCAAACGCGGAAGCCATCAGCCGTGCCAGCGTGGTCTTGCCGACGCCGGGCGGTCCCCACAGGATCATCGAATGCAGCTTGCCGGACTGGAATGCCAGGCACAGCGGCCTGCCCTCGCCCAATAGATGCGACTGCCCGATCACTTCGTCGATGTTCTTGGGACGTAACCGTTCCGCCAAAGGAGCGACAGGAGAATGGTAATCGAATAGTTTGTCTTGAGACTGGGACATGGTTTGGCAATGGTAATTCGTTCTAACCCCTCCCAACCTCCCCTTGTCAGGGGAGGAACTGATCGCCACCTCCCCTGACAAGGGGAGGCCGGGAGGGGTTTATTCGCTGATCACATCCGCGCCCTTCGGCGGCGTGAAATGAAATTGTTTCTCGGCTAATTTCGGGTTGCGCTGCATCGCGGAAAAACGCAGCACTGTTTTATGTCCGAACATGTCATTCAATTCCATCACCACCAGTTCGGCTTGCGCATTGAATGCCATGAGCACTTTATTGAAGCTGCTGTCTTGTCCTTTCGGGGTGGCTTGCAGCCATTCCATGCCATCCTTGTTACCGCCTTCGGTTAATGTAAAACCGCGTTCTATTTCGTTGCTGCCAGAGAGCAGCGCGGCGGGACTGCTGCCCAAGGCCGCATCCAGTTTCCTGACCGTCACCTGATTCAGATCGGTGTCATACAGCCAGAATCTGGTTCCGTCTCCGACAATGAGTTGTTCGTAAGGTTTTTGGTAAGACCAGCGGAATTTGCCGGGACGCTGAAATTGCATGACGCCGGATGCGCTCTGAATGCGCTTGCCGTTCTGGTCCAGCACTTCCTGCGTAAAATTCGCCTGCGCGGAATGTGTCGCGGCGATGAAGGTTTTAAGTTTTTCAATAGCTCCGGCATGGGCAGCAGTTGCAGCCAGGGATATTGAAATACCGATTATAAATTTTCTATACATGCTGCCTATCTTAAAAAAATGAAACGTGAAAGCCGATATCCCCGCGCTTTACTTTTGTCGAGAAATTTAAATTCACCTTCATTCCCGTCTTGCAGGCGCCAGCACTTCACGATTGCCGTTGCTTTGCATCGCCGAGACAATCCCGGCGGCTTCCATTTGCTCGACCAGCCGAGCGGCGCGGTTGTAGCCGATGCGCAAATGGCGTTGCACCAGCGAGATTGATGCACGGCGATTTTTGAGGACAATGTCCACTGCTTGATCGTAAAGCGGATCCGCTTCCGCATCCAGACTTGCGCCGCCTTCGCCGTTCTCATCTGAAGATTCTTCCAGCGAATTCAACACGCCGTCGATGTATTGAGGTTCGCCTTGCGACTTGAGATATTCGGCGATGCGGTGCACTTCCTGGTCGGAGACGAACGCGCCATGCACGCGCTGCGGATAGCCGCTGCCGGGAGGGAGATACAGCATGTCACCTTGACCCAGCAAGGCTTCCGCTCCCATTTGATCGAGGATAGTGCGCGAATCGATCTTGCTCGAGACCTGAAACGCCACGCGCGTTGGCACATTCGCTTTAATCAGTCCG
>JBDTPU010000237.1:0-3585 GCA_039932535.1 Gallionella sp.
CAGCAATACGCGCTGACCGACTTTGAGTTTGACCGATTTGTTTTGGCCGGGCAGCAAAACCTCCGAGCTTTCCGGTGTCTTCTCATCACTGCGCCCGGCTTGTTGTGCTACGCCGTTGACCCATATGGTGCGTGAACCGCCATGCTTTTGCACGATGCCATTTAATGTCAGGGCGTGACCGTTGTTGCCTGGTTGTGCATTTCGCGCATAGCCGTAATCCATCTGTGCGCGTTGTTCCGGAGTGAAAAACAGCCGCCCCAGTTTATCCGCGTTGGCCGAGGCGGGAAGCATCAAGCTGAGCCAGCAGATTCCAAGCAACATTTTCATTGCGGAGCGCTCCGGTTTTTTAACGTAATCCAACCACCATTGCATTCAGCTTTGATATGAGTTGCGTTGGGTGTGGCTTCATTCTCTGGAGTGTCAATATGTTGCAGTGTGCAGCCTTCAAGTTGGTACTGGCCTTTGATCTGGTTGCGCAGTGCATCAAAAAAATTCAATAGCTGGCCTTCATGCAGCAAATCAAATTGCAATTTCATTTCGCTGTAGTGAATGTCGTAGTTGCCGCTGTCTATGGCAGGCTGCGGCACATAGATTTTTTGCGGGCTGATGTTATAGCGAAAATCGATGACCCGGTTTTGGTTACGCAGTTTCTCCAATCCTTCCATCCAATCCAGTCTATGGTCGTCACCAATGATTTTGTTTTTTTCCAGCGTGTCGTATTCCCTGGAAAAATCCGCCAGGCTCTCCTGATCCTGGCGCGCCAGGGTTAAAAGATTGCGCGCATCATTCATTTGGTTTTGAGCAGTGCGCCGGTCTTTCTGGGTAAAGTCTGCGTACTCACTGCTGCTATATAAAATAAAACTGCTCAATAAAATAGCCGCACCGACTGTCGCCAGGCTCCAGCGCAGCTGATAAAAATCCGCGTTGGAAAATTTCATGTCGCGGGTCTCCAGACCAGTTTAAAAGAAAAAACCAGTTCATTTTCGTGGGTTTCACGTCGATCAGCAAGACTACCGCCGGGGCTGACATCAAGCGGTTTGGTAAGGGCGGTCACTTGATAACCGCGCAGGCCCAACTCGAGCTGGAAGCGATCCAGGTACGCCAGTGCGGCACGGTAGTCATTGGCGAATCCTTGCAAATCCCCTTTCAGGGTGATGACCTGAGCAGGAACATCCGCGCGGGTGTTGAGTGCAACCGGCTCGGTTACATTCTGTTGCCAACCCACTTCGTTTACCTCAATTTGCGGAAAACGATCCAGCGCCGCACTGATCGGCTTCAGGATAATTTGCGGCAGCGGCTCATATTGATCCAGCTTGCGCATGACAGACACGCTGCCCTTCATGTCCGCAGCCGGGACGTGCGTACCGGGGAAACCCCGCGTGATTTGCTGCGCTTCTTTTGCGATGCGTTGTGCTTGTATTTTGAGTGTCTCTGCTTCACCGGCATTCCCGCCGCTTTGCCAGAAGGTGACACTCGCCCATAATACGCTGACAAGTAATAGTACGCCGCTCCCCCAGTGGAGTGCGCGGCGTAATTGCCACAGCGTGTAGTAACGGGTATGTTCAGCGTTGGCGTAATCAGTTTTGGGACGGCTCGCAGCCAGTTGGTGCAGAAAAATTTGGCTGGCGTCCGAATCGTTGAAACGGTAATTAATCTTGAGTTGCTTGCCGACCTCTTCGATATCGGCGAAGTCATAACGCATTTCCGGATCTTTGGATAATTTTTTCTGTAGTTCGCCGCGGTCATTGCCATGACAAAGAATACGCACGTCGAGGACTTGCCCGGACGGCAGCAAACTCAAGCTCTTCAAATATTGATAGGTGCGGGTGATTTCATTGACGACCGCATCCTGAAACGTCAGCCCGGCATGAATGGGCGTCAGCCGGGAAATTTGCAGCCGATGTTCGCTGAAATAAGTTTGGCGCAGCCCGGAAAACTTTTCCCAGGAAATCAGCAACAGATGATTCGAGGGATAGCTTTTAACCAGCGGCGCGCTGATCTGCGGCACCGAATAAATTCCTGCCAGCGGCATTTTCTGCGCCAGCATGATATTCAGCCAGGGCAAAATCAGCGCAGGATTGGTCAACGCCGAGAACAGCATGTCATCGTCGCGCCGCCCGGTCTTTTGGCGTTGCAGTAGCGTGGCTTGATGAAAAGGGGTGCCGCGATAAAACTGGTCGAACTTGCGTTGCAATAGCGCGGCGCGACTATTGCCGCTCAGGTGCGGAACGATTTCATGACGGAAGTCTTCTTCGATCAGATCAGTCAGCAGGTAAGCCGGATGCCTCACCGTCTCCAAAAAAGATTCGAAGTTTTGACGCCCCTCACGCGTGTCGGTGAAATCGCGCTGCAGCGCGACTTTATTGCCTGCCATGAGTTGCGCATGCAGGCGATCGGCACTCAGAAACAGCAGTAATAAATGTCGCATCAGAATTTCACCTTGCCGATCAGATCATAGATGGGCGACAGCACCGACAGCATCACCCAGCCCAGCATTGCGCCCAGCACGATAGTCATGGCCGGTTCGATCATGACTTGTACTTTTTTAATGGAACTCTTCACGTCGCGATCATAAAAGTAGCTGACATTAAGGAGTGCCTTATCCAGCGAACCGGTGGCCTCGCCGACTTTGAGCATGCGTATCACCAGCGGCGGAAACATGCCGGTATTCTGGAAACTCTGGGTTAGGTTTCTGCCCGACTCGATTTCATGAGTGACATCATCCAGACTCTTGGCGATGGCGCGATTGTTAACCACATCGCGTGAGTTGGCAATGCAATCCAGAATGCTGATGCCGGAGCCATACATCATCGCAAAAGTGTTGGCGAAACGCGCTAGAATGATTTTGCGCAGGATCGGGCCGGTCACCCATAGATCCAGTTTGAGCTTGTCGAATTTGAAACGCATTTTCGGGCTGGAGGTAAGAATCAGTTTGGCGACGATGGGCAGCACGATGGGCAGTGCGATCAACACATACCAATAATTAACGAAGAATGATGAGGTGGCAAGCAACATCCGCGTCTGGATCGGAATTTCCTGGCCCATGCCCTTGATGAAGCTGACCAGTTGCGGTACCAGATAAATCATCAGGAAAAACGTGACGCCCACCACCACGGTGCCGACGACGGCCGGGAGGAGCAGGATAGACTTGGTGTGCGAAGACATTTCATCCTGCCACTTCAGTGATTCGGTGATGTGTTCGAAGACCTCCGGCAGCCGTCCGCTGGCTTCTCCGGCGTGGGTCAGGCTGATAAATATTTTATCGAACGCGTCGGGATGCTGCGTCATCGCTTCAGAAAGTTTTTTACCGCCCTCAATGGATTCGACCAGATTGGCGATGACTTCCCGGAAATGCGGATCGTTCATGGTGTCACGCAAATCGGCGAGGCTTTCCAACAACGGCACACCGGCACGGGTAAGTTGTTCGAGGTTGAAAAAAAATGTGATCAACTCGGTACGCTTGACCCGGCTGCGCCCAAAGCCCAGCCCACCGCTATCTATTTTTGCATTAATCAAATCCAGGCCGCTGCGTTTCAGACGCAGCTCCAGATCCACCGGATTGGCGGCATCCTGCAACCCTTTATG
>JBDTPU010000238.1:0-4572 GCA_039932535.1 Gallionella sp.
GGGAACGGCGGCTTGAAACGCGGCTGGCCTTTCTTGCCTTCCAGCGATTCCAGCAAGGCGGTTTCTTCGCCGCAGATGTAGGCGCCATAGCCGAGATGATTGTGCAGCTCGAAACAGAAGTCCGTGCCCATGATTTTGTCGCCGAGATATCCCGCGGCGCGTGCCAGTTCGCAGGCTTCTTCCATGCGCTCATAGGCATCGAAGATTTCGCCGTGCACATAGTTGTAGCCGGTCTTCACACCCATCGCGTAAGCGCCGATGGCCATGCCTTCTATCAGCAGATGCGGGTTGTAGCGCATGATGTCCCAGTCCTTGCAGGTGCCGGGCTCGCCTTCATCGGAATTGCACACGATGTATTTGTCGCCGTCAAACTGACGCGGCATGAAACTCCATTTCAGGCCGGTCGGAAATCCCGCGCCACCGCGTCCGCGCAAACCGGACGCCTTGACCTCGGCGATGATTTCATCCGCCGTCATTTTTTCGGTCAGCACCTTGCGCAGCGCCTGGTAGCCGCCGACCTTGAGATAATTTTCCAGCGTCCAGGGCTGGTCGAAATCCATCGTGGTAAAAATGACAGGGCCTTTCATAATTCCAGCGCCGTTCATGATCATGATTTATCCAGCTCCGCTAAAATTTGATCGATTTTTTCCGGTGTCAAATTGACGCACATTTTTTTATTGTTGATGGTGAACAACGGCGCTGCTACACAAGCGCCCATACACTCGCCCTCACGCAAACCGAATTTCCCGTCCGCGGTAGACTCGCCAAAATCGATGCCCAGTTTGGATTTGAGGTACTCAGCCGTTTCATTGGCTCCACCCAGCTGGCAGGATAAATTGGTGCACACCGTGATAGTGTGTTTACCCATCGGCTTGAGGTTATACATATGGTAAAAAGTCGCCACTTCGTACACCGCAATCTGCGGCATGCCCAGATAAACTGCGATGTCCGCCATATCGTCCGTCGCGATCCAGCCCTTTTCGTCCTGCACAAAACGCAATGCGGACATCACCGCAGACTGCTTCTGGTCTGCCGGATATTTCTTCAACTCGCGGTTGATTTTTGATTGAATCTGATCAGACAACATCAAAAACACCTCTGGAAATTCGTTTCTTCGGGATGAAGCGCAAGGAGCCGCACAGCGAATGACGAAGACATATCAAATTGATAGGCAAGGAATGAGCGAGCACGCGACGCCGCGATTCGCCCGAAAAACGGATTTACATAGGTGTTCATCAGCGGTCTACCTCACCGAAAACGATATCCTGGGTGCCAATAATTGTGACCACATCCGCAATCATATGACCGCGCGCCATTTCATCCAGCGCGCTGATGTGAGCAAACCCGGGTGCGCGTATCTTCATGCGATAAGGTTTATTCGCGCCGTCGGAAATCAGGTAAATGCCGAATTCTCCCTTGGGATGTTCGACCGCAGCATAAGCTTCACCGGCAGGCACGTGCATACCTTCGGTGAACAGCTTGAAGTGGTGGATCAGTTCTTCCATGTTTTCTTTCATGGATTCGCGCAACGGCGGTGCGAACTTGTGGTTGGCCGTCATCACCGCACCGGGGTTGACGCGCAGCCAGTCTATGCATTGCTGGATGATGCGGTTGGATTGGCGCATTTCTTCGACACGCACCAGATAGCGGTCGTAAGAGTCGCCGGTTTTGCCGACCGGAATGTCAAACTCCATGCGGTCATAAACTTCGTAGGGTTGCTTCCTGCGCAAATCCCATTCCACTCCCGAGCCGCGCAGCATCGGGCCGGTGAAACCCAGCGCCAGTGCGCGCTCCGGCGTGACCACGCCGATTCCCACGGTACGCTGTTTCCAGATGCGGTTATCGGTCAGCAGGGTTTCGTATTCATCCACGCAGTTGGGAAAGCGGTTGGTAAAATCTTCGAGAAAATCGAGCAGCGAACCCTGGCGATTTTCATTGAGTTTTTTCACTGCCGCCGCATTGTGAATCTTCGATGCCTGATAGTGCGGCATGGTGTCCGGCAGATCGCGATACACGCCGCCCGGGCGATAGTAGGAGGCATGCAGCCGCGCACCGGAGGCGGCTTCGTACACATCCATCAAATCTTCACGTTCGCGGAAGCAATACAGGAACACCGTCATCGCGCCGATGTCCAGCCCATGCGCGCCCAGCCACAACAGATGATTCAGGATGCGGGTGATTTCATCGAACATCACGCGGATGTATTGCGCGCGCAGCGGCACATCAATGTCCGCGAGTTTCTCGATAGCCATGACATAAGCATGTTCGTTGCTCATCATCGAGACGTAATCCAGCCGATCCATGTAGGGGATGGATTGCAGAAAGGTTTTGTGCTCGGCGAGTTTTTCGGTAGCGCGATGCAGCAAGCCGATATGCGGGTCGGCGCGCTCGATGACCTCGCCGTCCAATTCCAGCACCAGCCGCAACACCCCGTGCGCAGACGGATGTTGCGGGCCAAAATTCATGGTGTAGTTTTTTATTTCCGCCATAACCTTGCCTGTCTCAATACTTGTTGCAACGCACGTTCACCATGCATTTCAGTGCAGACTAACTTGCGCAAGCAAGTTAAGCCCGCAGGGCGGTCGTAACTAAAATTCATGGTGTAGTTTTTAATTTCAGCCATGGCCAGGCCCGAAGTTGTCGGCGTAATTTTCTTCGCGCACGATGCGCGGCGTTATTTCGCGGGGCTCGATCGAAACCGGCTGGTAAATTACACGCTGTTGTTCCGGGTCATAGCGCATTTCCACCGTGCCGGACAATGGGAAATCTTTGCGGAACGGGTTGCCGATAAAACCGTAATCGGTCAGCAAGCGGCGCAAATCAGGGTGTCCGGTGAACACGATGCCATACAGATCGAAGGCTTCGCGCTCGTACCAGTTGGCGGCAGGCCAGATATCGAGCACGGAGGCCAACACCGGAAAATCATCTTCCGTGGCAAAGATGCGCACCCGCAAACGCGTGTTACGCGAGACCGAGAGCAGGTGATAGACCACCGCAAAACGATGCGGGTGTGCCGCAGTTTTGGACGGTGCGTGATCCGATGGCAAATAGGCGCCCCCTTCGGAAATATCGCTGCCGTAAGCGGAATAATCAACCCCGCACAAGTCGACCATTTGCTCGAAACGAAACTCGGCTGCATCACGCAAGCGCGTCAGCACATCAAGCATTACGGCGGCATTGACCACGATGGTCACCTCGCCCAGTTTTTCTTCCATGCTGACCAGCTTGTTACCGAACAAGCTCGTCAGATTGGTACGCAAGGTATTCAAATCAGCAGTAGCCATTATTCATTCCTGGATTCATCCTTGGCGCGCAATGGTGTTAGTGCGTTTGATTTTTTTTTGCAACTGGATGATGCCGAACAGCAAGGCCTCCGCCGTCGGCGGGCAACCCGGCACATACACATCCACCGGCACGATGCGGTCGCAGCCGCGCACCACCGAGTAGGAATAGTGATAATAGCCGCCGCCATTCGCGCACGAGCCCATCGAGATCACCCAGCGCGGCTCGGCCATCTGGTCGTAGACCTTGCGCAAGGCGGGCGCCATTTTATTGCACAGCGTTCCCGCCACGATCATCACGTCCGACTGGCGCGGGCTGGGACGGAACACTACGCCGAAGCGGTCAAGATCATAACGCGCCGCGCCGGCATGCATCATTTCCACCGCGCAGCAGGCCAGGCCAAAAGTCATCGGCCACAACGAACCGGTACGCGTGTAATTGATGATGGTGTCGAGCGTCGTGGTGACGACGCCTTTTTCCAGAACGCCTTCTATTCCCATTCCAAGGCTCCTTTCATCCATTCGTAGATAAAACCCACCACCAGAATAGCCAGGAAGATCATCATGGAGACAAAGCCAAAAGTGCCCAGTTCCTTCAGCACGATCGCCCAGGGGAAAAGAAAAGCAATTTCCAGATCGAACAGGATAAACAGAATGGCAACGAGGTAATAGCGCACATCGAATTTCATGCGCGCGTCTTCGAATGCCTCAAAACCGCATTCGTAGGGAGATAATTTTTTACTGTCAGGCCGGTTAGGCGCGACCAGTTTACCCAGTATTACAGGCGCTACGCCCATCGCGATACCCACACAGATGAACAACAGCACCGGGAAATAATTTTCCAACATTGGACTTCTCCCCTCCGAATGACTCGCGAGTTAACCCTGAATGCTTTTTATTATTATTCGTCTTGTACTGCTGACACGTCGGGGTGTCAGTTTATATTTATATTTGGTGCGGATGGGGAGACTCGAACTCCCACGCCCTTGCGGGCACAAGCACCTCAAGCTTGCGTGTCTACCAATTCCACCACAACCGCAATATTGCTGTTTTTATTTTGGAATATCCTTCGACTTCGAGTCGTCGACGGGGTTGACTACAGGCGCGACAGGAGCCGTTTGAACGGTGGCCGGATTCACCTTATCCATCAATCCCTGCTGCTGCGCGGGATGAGAATAAAGATAAGTCAGCGACAAACTGGTAATAAAAAACAGCGTCGCGGCCACTGCCGTACTGCGACTGAGGAAATTTGCGGAACCGCTGGAACCAAACAGACTGCCTGCCGAACCCG
>JBDTPU010000239.1:0-4932 GCA_039932535.1 Gallionella sp.
CCGTCGCAACCGTAAAACGTGCGTACCGGTTCGATTCCGGTTCCGGGCACCATCCATAAGGCTTTGCAGAGATGCAGGCCTTTTTTATTTCCGGTGTGTCAGACACTAATGGGGCACTGGCGGGGCACTTCCATATAACAATCCACCGTCTGTGCCAACAAAAATATATTCGATCACCCTTCGCCGTGCAGTAACCTATGCAGTAACACATCCTGTTTACTGTTTTTGGAATTAGAGCTACTGCAATGGCGCGACATTTGATTGCTTCTGATAGAACCATTCTCACGAAAAAGCCAACAGCCGCCACAATCCGCTTAAGTGATGGTGATGGCCTATACTTACTGCTTAAGCCAAACGGGGCGCGCTGGTGGCGTTTTGATTACAGCATCGGTGGCAAGCGCAAAACCCTTTCCATTGGCGTATATCCAGACACTGGGCTTAAGGCGGCGCGCAAGGAGGCCACTAAAGCGCGTGAGCTGGTGGCAATGGGCACCGTCCTAGTGATGTACGCAAAGCGAGCAAGGCGCTGGAAGCTGAGCGGAGAAGCGAAGTTGGGCTGGTTGCGGCCGGTTCTTTTGAAGAGGTAGCGCGGGAAAGGTTCGACAAGGCGCATGCTTCGCTGGCAGAGACAACCCGCGCCAAAAATTTCAGATTTCTTGAGTTAGACGTTTTCCCTTTTATCGGCAAGCGCCCAATTACCGATCTTGCCGCCCCTGATTTACTCTCAATCCTCCGAAGAATCGAGGGGCGCGGTGCAAACGATATTGCCAGGCGCGTCCATAACCTATGTGGGCGGGTTTTCCGGTATGCGGTGAGCCATGGGCTATGCGCTCGAGATCCAAGCCGTGATATTGAGCTTGGCGACATCCTGCTGTCTGTCAAAGTGCAACACCATGCCAGCGTGACCGATCCCAAGGGGGCAGGCGAACTGCTGCGCGCCACAGATGGATTCATCGGATCATTCACTACCCGCTGTGCGCTACGTCTTGCGCCGCTGGTATTTGTCCGACCCGGCGAATTACGGCACGGAGAATGGACAGAGTTCGATTTCAACAAAGCCGAATGGCGCATACCCGGCCGCAAGATGAAAATGGGTGAACAGCATATTGTCCCGCTATCTCGACAGGCCATTGAGGTGCTGCGCGAGATACAGCAGGTAACGGGTGCCGGACAGTATGTCTTCCCCAGTGAGCGGGGAGGCGGTCGGCCAATGTCCGAAAATACGGTGCGCAGCCTTGCGCCGCTTGGGCTACAAGTCTGACGAAATGACCGGCCACAGCTTCAGGAGTATGGCATCCACGCTCTTGCACGAGTTGGGCTATCCGCATCAGGTAATCGAGCAGCAGCTTGCCCATGGTGAACGCAACCAGGTCAGCGCGGCGTACAACTTAGCTGAGCACTTGCCGGAACGCCGGAAGATGATGCAACAATGGGCAGACTACTTGGACAAGTTGAAGAGCGGGGCAGAAGTTATTCCGCTGCACCATGCAGCGGCTTGAAAGGCGCGCGTAGTAGCTGCAGCCTGACTTATTCAACCGCTGAGCGATGACTATGGCAAAAATCGAATTCATCCAGCCCAATCCCAGGGTAGAAGATTGGCGCGTCAAGTTGGATGACCGCACCATCGGTAATGTCTGGCGCGCAGGAAAATGCTACATCGCTGACGTGACGGGCAAGAGCAAGGAATTGACCAATGAGGCCGCATTTTCAGCGGCACGGAAGCAGGCGAAGAATGTTGCCGCTGCACGCCGATAGTCAGCAAGTGTGACACAACTACCGTCAGAACTATCTTGACAACCGAAACGCTACGCTATACATTGCAAACATGATTAAGACATTCCGGCACAAGGGCCTTGAGTGGTTCTTTAAAACGGGTAGCAAGGCTGGCATACAGCCAAGCCATGCGCCAAAGCTCAAGCGGCAACTGCGGCGGCTAGATGAAGCCAGTAGCGCATCGGACATGAATGTTACCGGCTGGAAGTTGCACCCCTTGTACGGAGATCTGGCAGGGCATTACGCGGTGTGGGTTAACGCCATCTGGCGGATGACCTTCACCTTTGAAGGCACAAATGCCGTGCTGGTCGATTATCAGGACTACCACTAAGGAGAAATACTATGACCACTATGCACAATCCACCATACCCAGGCGAGACCTTGAGAGAAGATGTATTGCCTGCGCTGAATCTGACCGTTACCGATGCCGCTGCACAGCTTGGCGTGACTCGCGCGGCGTTGTCGCGTGTGCTGAATGGGCGCGCCGCCATATCGCCGGAAATGGCCTTGCGCATCGAGAAATGGCTGGGGGTGGAAAATGGCGGACGGGCTGATGTATGGCTGGCGGAACAAGCATCCTATGACTTGTGGCAGGCCCGCAAGAGCTTCAAGCAGAAGGTGCAACGCGCTGCGATGACGGCAGTATAGATTTACCGTCTCCCATGCGGATCATGGGGAAAGCGGCGGCAAGGGTGCAAACAACACTCGAACCGCCTAATCACGAAGCACCTAAACAGGAGATGCGGTCATGACTACCAAAAACAAAATGAGACCGATCCACCCTGGCGAGATTCTCCGCGAGGAATATCTTGTGCCGCTTGAAATGAGCGCGCACGCTCTCGCTATGGAGCTGCGAGTACCCGCCCCAAGGATTAACGACATAGTGCGCGAAAGGCGTGCCGTAACGCCAGATACAGCGTTGCGCTTGGCGCAATTCTTTGGCACTACCGCGCAGTTCTGGAGCAACCTGCAAAGCTCGTATGACTTGAAAAAAACCGAGATCGAAAGCGGTAGCAAAATCAAGAAAGAAGTGCATCCTTTGGAAATGGCGACATAGAGTTTCACCGTCCCGGTGCGCGCGATTTTATGTCGATTCTTGAGCACCTGATTAACGAATCGTCGCGCTTGAAAGCGGATATTGAGCTGAACCTTACGCGGAGCTCACGCAAGGTTAGTCTGCTCATGTCCGCAGCCGGTGCGCGGAAATATGCTGCGGATATTGAGCAATGTATCGCGGATTATGAAGCGCGACAACGCGCGCAGGGTTGCGCCATAAGGAAGGTTGAAACGATCAAGCGCGACTCGCGCGGCGAGATGGAGCTCATCTCCACGGAGTACCAGTATTGACGCGGAGCACCAGGAGCGGGACGAGAATGCAGTAACTTTTGCAGTAACGCTTTCATAGATAGTCTACAACCCACCTATAGGCTATTATTCGATTCCGGTTCCGGCACCAGTCAAACTGTTAGAATTCTTCACATTGCCACGCTGGCTTCTCATCTGACATGCAATCACCTATTCGAATATTAAGCGGCGACATCGGCGGCACCAAGACTCGTCTTGCGATTATTAATGCGGAGGGCACGCGCTTGCATGTGGAGCGTGAACAAACTTATGCGAGCCGTGAGTACGCCGCGTTCGAGGAATTGCTGGGGGAGTTTTTACAAGGCTCGGACATTCCGGCTCGCGCTGCTTTCGGTATTGCCGGGCCGGTGCAGGGCAGGGTGGTACATACGACAAATTTGCCTTGGCGCATTGATGCGGATGCTTTGCAAAACAAATTCGGTTGTGAGCATTGCACTTTACTCAACGATCTTGAAGCAACCGCACTGGGTTTGCCAGCTCTGCGTGAGAAGGATTTGTTGACATTGCATGCGGGTGCATCGAACGCCAGTGGCAATGCTGCGATCATTGCGGCAGGAACCGGATTGGGCGAGGCAGGATTATTCTGGGATGGACAGCGCTACCAGCCGTTTGCTACTGAAGGCGGCCATGCCAGCTTCAGTCCAAGCAATGATATGGAAATCGCCTTGTTGCAATATTTGCAGCGGCGTCATGAACATGTCAGCTGGGAGCGCATTGTTTCCGGCCCGGGCTTGATCAACTTGCATGAATTTCTTTGCCAGTGCCGTGGTGTCCCGCTACCCGATTGGTTGCAACATGAGATGCAAGAAGGCGATGCGGCTGCCGCGATTGCCAATGCTGCACTGACCGAGCGCGATGAGGTGTGTGTCGAAGCTTTGGATTGGTTGGTGCGCCTATATGGTGCGGAAGCCGGTAATCTCGCACTGAAAGTGATGAGTCGCGGCGGACTGTTTCTGGGTGGGGGCATTGCACCAAAAATATTATCACGTTTACAAAAGGGTACTTTTGTGGATAATTTTTTCAATAAGGGGCGAATGCGACCGTTGCTGGAAGCCATGTCTGTCAGGGTGATCCTGAATGACCGGGTTGCGCTGTATGGCGCGGCACTGTATGTATTAAAAATGTGAATTTGCCGATTGGCATTTCTCTTGCTTCTTCGGTAGCGTTAACATTAAGAGAGAAGTGCTTAAGCTATAATTCATGCTTGGTCTGCATCGACTTAATTTATTAAATATGAAAATCATGGAAAAAAGCACCGCCTATATTTTGCAAGTTCGTCCAAAAATTCCGCCACGTTTGGCGCGTCTCAACGAACTCGCAAACAACCTTTGGTATAGCTGGGATCGTCCCACACGCGGGCTGTTTGCGCGCTTGCATCCGGGATTGTGGAAGACCACCGGCAAAAGTCCGAAGGCATTTTTGAAGCGTGTCGACGAGGCGCGTCTGCTGGAAGCCGCGGAAGACCAAGTATTTATCGGTAATTTGAATCGCGTCCTGGCGGCTTATGATACCTATCACGATTATCAGTTGCCAACCAGCGGCTCGGAGTGGTTGCGTCAGGATGATTTGATCGCTTACTTCTGCGCCGAATTTGGGTTCCATGAAAGCTTCCCGATTTATTCCGGCGGTCTGGGCATTCTGGCGGGCGACCACTGCAAGGCAGCAAGTGATTTGCGCCTGCCATTCATCGCTGTTGGTTTGTTATATCGTCAGGGCTATTTCCATCAAACAATTGATGGCGAAGGCAATCAGATCGCGACCAATACCATTTCCGATTTTGATGACCTGCCTATT
>JBDTPU010000240.1:0-4612 GCA_039932535.1 Gallionella sp.
TGTTTGTTGCCGGAATTTTTGGTGGTTAAGTGGAATGTGCCGTTTTATTTTGGCGGCACCTCGTTGTTGATTATGGTGGTAGTCACGATGGACTTCATGACCCAAGTGCAGTCCTATCTGATGACGCACCAATATGAAGGTTTGCTGAAAAAAGCTAACTTCAAAGGTGGATCGGCACGCTAATGTCCAAGGAAGACGTGATTCAGATGGCGGGCGAAGTAGAAGAGTCGCTACCTAATGCAACATTCAGAATCAAACTGGAAAATGGTCATGTGGTGTTGGGTCATATTTCGGGAAAGATGCGTATGCACTATATTCGTATTCTGCCCGGCGACAAGGTAACGGTGGAATTGACACCTTATGATTTGAGCAAGGCGCGCATTGTGTTCCGCGCCAAGTAGGGGCACGGCGCGGCGCGCCCGTACGTGTATAGCGCCACGGTGAATTAAAAGTTGAGGAGAAAAAAATGAGAGTACAAGCATCAGTAAAAAAAATCTGCCGTAACTGCAAAATCGTTATTCGTAAACGCGTGGTGCGGGTGATCTGCACCGAGCCACGCCATAAGCAACGCCAGGGTTAATTGAGTCACAGTTATTTGAACATGCCTGGCTTTGGGTGTTATAATTTTCGACTTTCAAAAGTTTGACTTTAAAAGATAGGGTAGCTGCATGGCACGTATAGCAGGGGTCAATATCCCCAACCATCAACACGCAGTGATTGCTTTGACTGCAATCTACGGTATCGGACGCACACGTTCGCAAGTCATTTGCGCAGCGGCTGGCGTGAACGCTGCCACCAAGATGAAAGACTTGACCGACGCAGAAGTAGAAAAACTGCGTGAGCAAGTTGCCAAAGTCACGGTGGAAGGTGATTTGCGTCGCGAAACCACAATGAACATCAAGCGCCTGATGGACCTGGGCTGCTATCGCGGCGTGCGTCATCGCCGCGGTTTGCCCTGTCGCGGTCAGCGCACGCGCACCAATGCCCGCACCCGCAAGGGTCCGCGCAAGGCGATTGCCGGCGCCAAGAAGTAAGTTTGCTATAACGATGCAGAGTTTAAAGGATTAAATAAATGGTCAAGCCAAGCACGAAAGTGCGCAAGAAAGTCAAAAAGAATGTAGCGGAAGGCATCGCGCACGTTCACGCTTCTTTTAATAACACCATTGTCACCATCACCGATCGTCAGGGCAATACCTTGGCATGGTCCACCAGTGGTGCGAATGGTTTTAAAGGATCGCGCAAGAGCACGCCATTTGCTGCGCAGATTGCGGCTGAAACAGTGGGCAAGTCTGCCGCTGAATGCGGGGTCAAGAATATCGAAGTGCGCATCAAGGGACCCGGCCCAGGTCGTGAATCCGCAGTGCGCGCATTGAACGCCGCTGGTTTCAAAATCACCAGCATTTCCGATATTACACCGGTGCCGCACAACGGTTGCCGGCCGCCTAAAAAACGTCGTATTTAATTTTGTTTTGGTTCGTATCTAATTTTAGGAGAGCCGATCTTGGCTAGAAATCTTGATGCAAAATGCCGTCAGTGCCGCCGTGAAGGCGAGAAGCTGTTCCTGAAAGGCGAAAAATGTTTTACCGACAAATGCGGCGTGGAGCGCAGAGCTTATCCGCCCGGCCAGCACGGACAAAAGAAAAATACCCGTTTGTCGGAATACGGCGGTCAGTTGCGTGAAAAGCAAAAAGTGCGTCGTATTTACGGCGTGCTGGAAAGACAATTCCGCCTGACCTACAAACTTGCGGAAAGCCAGCGTGGCATTACCGGCGAAGCCCTGTTGCAGATCCTGGAATCGCGTCTGGACAATGTTTCCTACCGTATGGGTTTTGGCGCATCGCGTTCCGAAGCGCGTCAGGTAGTGCGTCACAACAGCCTGCTGGTGAATGGCAAGCGCGTGAACATTCCTTCCTATCAAGTGCGTCCCGGTGACGTGGTTGAAGTGGTCGAAAAATCCAAGGCGCAACTGCGTATCAAGGCAGCGATCGCTGCGGCGGAGCAGCGCGGTTTTCCGGAGTGGATCGAAATGGACACCAAGGCTTTCAAGGGAACCTTTAAAGCCAAACCGCAACGTGCCGAACTGCCTGCAACCATCAACGAGCATCTGGTGGTCGAGTTGTATTCCAAGTAATCGCAAGTAATCGATAGAGTTGTATCCCAAGTAATTCTCGCGGAGTAGCGTATGTCCAAGAATGAATTTTTAAAACCCCGCATCATTGATGTGCAAAAAATTTCCGACACCCAGGCCAAAGTGGTGATGGAGCCTTTTGAGCGCGGCTACGGCCACACGCTGGGCAATGCATTGCGTCGTATCCTGTTGTCGTCGATGCAGGGCGCCGCGCCGACTGAAGTCAAAATGGCCGGCGTGCTGCATGAATATGCCACGATAGACGGCGTGCAGGAAGATGTTGTGGATATTCTGCTGAACCTCAAGGGCGTGGTGCTGCGTTTGCATAACACCCCTGAAGTCGTGCTGACCCTGAAAAAAGAAGGCCAGGGCGTGGTGACGGCGGCTGACATCAGCGGCAATGCCGATGTCGAAGTGATCAACCCCAATCATGTGATCGCCCATCTGACTGCCGGTGGCAAGCTGGACATGCAGATCAAGGTCGAGCAGGGTCGCGGCTACGTGTCGGCGATTTCCAGGCTGACGCCGAATGAAACCCGCGCAGTCGGCCATATCGCGCTGGACGCATCGTTCAGCCCGGTCAGCCGGGTGAGCTATGCGGTGGAAAGCGCGCGCGTGGAACAGCGCACTGACCTCGATAAACTGGTGATGCATATAGAAACCAATGGTGCAGTCGATCCTGAAGAAGCGATCCGCAATGCGGCGCGTATTCTGGTGGATCAATTCTCCGTGTTCGCCGCGCTGGAAGGCACCGAGCCTGTCATCGAGAAGGTGCAGACGCCCAAGGTTGATCCTATCCTGTTGCGTCCGGTGGACGATCTGGAGCTGACCCCGCGTTCGTCGAACTGCCTCAAGGCGCAGAGCATCCACTACATCGGCGATCTGATCCAGTACACTGAAAACGATTTGCTGCGCACGCCGAAT
Organism: Gallionella sp.; assembly: GCA_039932535.1. Classification (GTDB taxonomy): domain Bacteria; phylum Pseudomonadota; class Gammaproteobacteria; order Burkholderiales; family Gallionellaceae; genus Gallionella. The sequence continues at coordinate 3,053 of JBDTPU010000240.1, forward strand.
CTGGGACGCAAGTCGCTCAACGAAATCAAGCAGGTTCTTGCCGAGCACAATTTGTCGCTGGGCATGAAACTGGAAAACTGGCCGGTCGCTGCGGTTTGAAGCAGCAATATAGCAGCCAATAATATAGAAACACGAAAGGCTAATCATGCGTCACCGTTTAGGTTTAAGAAAACTCAATCGTACCAGCAGTCACCGTCTGGCGATGTTTCGCAACATGACCGTGTCGCTGTTGCGTCATGAACTGATCAAGACTACCTTGCCCAAGGCCAAGGAGTTGCGCCGTGTTGCAGAACCTATCCTGACACTGGGCAAGACCCCGAGTCTGGCAAACCGTCGTCTGGCATTCGCCCGTTTGCGCGATCGCGATATGGTCACCAAGCTGTTCGATGAACTCGGTCCGCGTTATGCAGCCCGCAACGGCGGCTACTCGCGTATCCTCAAGTTTGGTTTCCGCAAAGGTGACAACGCACCGATGGCGTTGGTGGAGTTGATGGATCGCCCGGCAGATGCGACTGCGGTCGATGTTGAATAACTAGAACACCGTTCGTCCTGAGCCTTGTCGAAGGATGTTTCAAAATTAAAAAAGCCGGACTTGTCCGGCTTTTTGCATTTGCAATTACACAATCAGGCTAATCATCAACCTTGCCGCGCAACGTTTTCAATTGCCCGCGTTGCGTCTTACTTTCCAGACGTCTCGTTTTAGAGGCCTTGGTTGGTTTGGTTGCGTTGCGTGTCTTGGGCGTGAAGGCCGCGCTTTCGATCAAAGCCTGGAGCCGCGCAATGGCATCTTCGCGGTTTTTGTCCTGGCTCCGATAGCGTTGCGCTTTGATGATGATCACGCCGTCGCCGGAAATGCGCCGATCAGCAAGTGACCTGAGTTTCTCTTTATAAATATCCGGCAAGGACGATGCGTTGATATCAAAACGCAGATGAATGGCGGTCGAAACTTTATTGACATTCTGCCCGCCTGCACCCTGCGCACGAATGGCATGCAATTCGATTTCAGCAATCGGGATAATCAGATGACCGGAGAATTTCAGCATCGATATCGATGTGGCATCGGGCTTATGAACTGCGTTTTAAACTAACGCACAAAAATAATGACAATGCGCTTGCTGATTTCCGCAGGCAGACGGTACTAACCCTTAAGCCGCCTGCACCGGAATCTGGCTACGTTGCGCGATGATGCGGTTGTGCTCGTCCACATAGACGAGTTGCGGATGATATTTTTGCAGTTCGATTTCGTTATACATCGCATAGCTGGCGATGATGAGAATGTCGCCCGGATTGGCCTTGTGCGCCGCCGCGCCATTCACGGAAATCACGCCCGAGCCGCGTTGCGCGCGGATCGCGTAGGTATTAAAACGTTCGCCATTGGTGACATTGTAAATATCGACCTGTTGATATTCCCGGATATCGGCAGCCTCCAGTAAATCGTCATCAATCGCGCACGAGCCTTCGTAGTCCAGCTCGGAGTGCGTGACATGCACCCGGTGCAACTTGGATTTAAGCATGATTCTTTGCATGTGAATACTTCCCTTTCAGACAGGGCGCGGATTA
>JBDTPU010000241.1:0-4924 GCA_039932535.1 Gallionella sp.
ACATAGCCATTCGACTAGGCTGTCAAAAGACGCCAGCCAAGTCGCTGGTTATCAGGGCGAACGGATATAAATACCGCCACCCCCACACCCGTAGTCCCCCGCCCCCTCCACAGGTATAATTCGCGCCAACGCAAAAAACCGTAAGGAAATATCTTGAATCTTTCGACTCGCGTACAAGCGATCAAACCCTCTCCCACGCTTGCCGTCACCGCCCGCGCCGCAAAACTCAAAGCCGAAGGAAAAGACATCATCGGGCTGGGGGCGGGCGAGCCGGATTTTGATACGCCGCAGCACATCAAGGATGCTGCGATTGCTGCGATCAATCGGGGCTTCACAAAGTACACCGCAGTCGGCGGCACGCCGTCGCTGAAACAAGCTGTGATCGCGAAGTTCAAGTGCGACAACGGGCTGGACTATACAGCGAAGCAGATTCTGGTTTCGTGCGGTGGCAAGCAGAGTTTTTTCAACCTGGCATTGGCGGTGATCAATCCTGGCGATGAGGTGATTATCCCCGCGCCTTATTGGGTGTCGTACCCGGACATCGTGATCATCGCGGAAGGCAAGCCGGTGATCGTGCAGGCGGGCATAGAGCAGGGCTTCAAGATGACGCCCGCGCAACTGGCAGCGGCGATCACGCCTAAAACAAAAATGGTGGTGATCAACAGTCCGAGCAATCCGTCCGGCGCGGTGTATACGCTCGATGATCTGAAAGCATTGGGCGTAGTGTTACGCAAGCACCCGAACATTTTGATTTCCACCGACGACATGTACGAGCACATCGCGCTGACCGATGAAAAATTCGTCAACATCCTGAATGCCTGCCCCGATCTGTATCCGCGCACGATGGTGCTGAACGGTGTTTCAAAATCCTATGCGATGACCGGCTGGCGCATTGGTTATGCAGCGGGGCCGGAAAACATCATCACTGCGATGGAGAACGTGCAGTCACAGAGCACTTCTAACCCGACCTCAATCTCGCAGGTCGCCGCAGAGGCCGCGCTGAATGGCGATCAGGGTTGCATCGTGCCGATGTTGAAGGCGTTCCGCGAGCGGCATGTGTTCGTGGTGAATGCGCTGAACAAGATTCCGGGCGTGAAGTGCATCATGGCGGGCGGGGCGTTTTATGCATTTCCCGATGTGCGCGCAGCCATCGCCAAGCTGCACCAGCGCGGCACAATCAAGGCTGCGACTGACGTGGCGCTGGCTGAATATTTGCTGGAAAGTGGCGGGGTGGCCGTGGTGCCCGGCTCGGCATTCGGCAGCGAAGGTTACATCCGCTTGTCATTCGCGACTTCGATGGAAAATTTGCAAAAGGCATTGGAGCGGCTGGCTAAAGCGCTGGTTTGATTTGTTCCAATTGATTCAAGGAGCATAACGCAAAGTGGGATTATCAATCGCGCCGCCCATTTGCAGTTCGACAGGCGCTGTCGAATCGCGCATAGTCAAGCTGACGTTCATCTTTCCCGATAACTGTTTCTTGGTGACATCAAATGTGGCAATTGCATTCAACACGCCGGCCGTGACTTTCACCTGTTTGAAGTGATAGATATTGTTGGCATATGAAATGACGCCAGTTATTCCATCGTAGTGTGTTCTGCCGCCCGGCAAATTTTCTCTGCTGCGCATCCGGGCAGTTTCTACAATGTCCATTCCGCTGATCATGCCATTCATGACCGTGAAGCTGCCATCCAGGGTTGCTGAATCGGTGAGACCGGCCAAATCAGTCGAAGCCATTCTGAAGCGCGCCGAACCATCGGCATTTCCATCCAGCAACTTGCTCAAGCTCTGCATCGTGATCGTTTTTGCGCTCAATGCGCCTTGCGCGCGCCAGCCGGAACGCCAGTTGATATTTGCATTACCCTGCACTGTGCCACCCAATATTTTTCCATCGAAATCGCTGATCTGTAATTCCGCCTTATTTAACTCGCCTTTTGCAGTGAGTTGATCAAACGACCAATTCGGCAACAACGGCAAAGCGCTGTTGCGCACTGCCAGTGCGACTTGCAGTTTATCTTCCGGCGTGGCATTAATAGCCAATGTAAATTTGCCCGCATTTGCGCGCAAGTCAGCCTGAATAAATTTACCAGCAGGGCTGAAATCCAATTCGCCCGCTACATCGCTCAACTGGAATGCATCCGCATCCAGCATGCCTTGGCTGATCACCATGCGGCTCACCGGGTATTGATCATTATTGGCCAGTTGTTGCAACCAAGCCGCCGCATTTAGCAACCCGGCACCGCTGATTTTGACCTCTTGAAATTCGATGCTGCTAATTGGTTTTTTATCGCCGAATAATCCGAGGATAGCAAAATTTATTTGCGCTTCCTTGGCCTGAAATTGTTTCACATCGCCTATATATATTTCGCCCAGATCCAAACGCGGCGTGGGTAAAATCCGTCCGGACAAATAGCCGAGATGCACCGGCTGATGTAATCTGTCGGACAGCAGTTGCTGAACCTTGGGCATGTAATCCCGCATCGGCAAAACATAAGGAATTAAAAACAATGCGCCGACCAGCAGCACCAACAAAAATATTCCCAGCTTGAACATAAACCCCACCAGGCCTCCCCATGCAAAAGGCTTGCGGGGAGCACGTACAATCGGGGCGGGTTTTTCATGGCTGCTATTTGCGGCGTGTTTAGCCTGTTGAGCAATTTGCTCCGCATGGACACGGGCAGCTTCAACCGCGCGCTGTTCGGCTTCAGCCCAAACTCTGGTTTGGGCTGAAGCCAGTTCTTTGGCTTGTTGTGCTTCTGCAGCGATGCGCTGTTCGGCTTCGATACGTTGTTGCGCTTCTTGTTTGATTTGTTCCTCAGAGAGTTTGTCAGGCTCACGCGAAATTTGTTGCGCAGCAGGCGAACGAGTCTCTGTGGATGGCGGTATTTTCGTAGTATCGCCGGACGGTGCCGTGCTGGCTTTCTGCGCCGCTTGTTGATCTTTAGGTGGCTCGGCTGCGCGTTGCGGTTCGTCGATATGGAATGTATCAAAAGCAAATGCATCCGGCTTGGCCACAGGAGCCACATCGGTAGTGGCTGGCGTCTCAGCGGCTTCGCGTCTGCGGGCTGCTTCAGCTTCATGTTTGGCCAGCAGCGCGGCGGCTTGTTCTGATTTTGCCCGCGCCGCTTCGGCTAGCCGCTCGCGAGCTTCAGCTTCAAGACGCAGCCTGGTCTCTTGCTCGGTTTTTAATCTGGCGGCTTCTAGCTCCTCACGCACTTTTCGGGCTTCCTGCTCAGACTTTAGCCGGGCAATTTCCTCCTTGGCACGACGAGCTTCTTCTTCGCGGATTCTGGCGGCTTTTTGTTCTGCTTTAAGCAGGATGGCTGCGGCTTCACGCTGCGCATTTATTTTTTCGGCTTCATTTTCCAGTCTGGATTTTTCTTCAGCCTCTGCTTTCAACTTTTCAGCGTGGATTGCCTCGGCGGTCGGAGCTTGCGGTGGAGAAGCGGTAAACCCGGACATAAAATCCAGTTCGCCGACATTTTCATCCACGGCTGGTTTTTTTTGCGGGGTAGCCATCTTGGGAACGATCATCCCACGGGGCACTGCTATAGCGGGACTTTTGCCTGCTGGCTGGATGAGGCCGCTCTTTTCCAGCTCCTGGAATGTTTCGGCGAGACCGGCGCGCATACTGGGTGCGGCGCGCTTGCTGATTTCGCCAAAAGTTGCAGAGCCATCCACCATCAGTAAAGCGCGTTTAACATCGCCGGGAAGAGGCGATGTTCTGCTCTCCACCGCTTCTTCACCTTTGCGGGTTCTGACAAAAATTATTTTATTGTCCATGCCGTATCCTAACCGATAGCGCGCCTGAACTACGATTGTAATTCATTTTTGTACGCTGCCTGCAATACGACGCAGCAGACCCGAAAAACCTGCGATAAGCCCAGCGCAAAAATTCGCAAATAATTTTTTATTTCCCGGCACACAGATTAATTGAAGTTGACCGGGCAAGGCAATATCACTATCATGCGCACCTCTTCATTCCCTGATAGCTCAGTCGGTAGAGCGACGGACTGTTAATCCGCAGGTCCCTGGTTCGAGTCCAGGTCGGGGAGCCACTGAATTCTTGCACTTAGACCATCCATTCGGGTGGCTTTTTGCTTTTCAGGGATCGCTATTGCGAAAGTCCGCAGGTCGGTATTGATTTTAGTCAATATTGGATTTTTAATCATTGTACCCCCCAACGATTCCACCAACATCAACACATACAAAATGAAATATCGGCACTACAAGGGCGGCATCTATGAGATTGTTTGCGAGGCGCAGCTTGAGTCCGATCCCAATGTCATCATGATCGTTTACAAAGCAGAAAATGGTACGATTTGGACGCGGCCTCGGAACGTATTTTTTGAGATGGTGCAGCACGAAGGCCATACCGTCCATCGATTCGTTCCGATTAATTGAGAGTGGAAGACTCTCCCTTAGCTTTGTTGTTCTCGGAACACCCGTACTACTTTTGGTAATTAATCCATGAATGAAATTTTGCAATATCTGAAAAAGCACGGTGAGGTATTCGACTCGGAAATCGCTGTAGCCACAGGTACATCACTTGCTAAGGTGCGCCTCTATTTATCAGAACTTTCTGACAAAAGAGAAATTATGACTTGCTCTTCGATTAGGTTCGAGAAAGGTAAGAAAATTGAGGGCACACGTTGCCGGTTATCAGGATATATTCCTCCAGCAGCACCGGGCAGAAAATCAAAAGCGCTGATGTAATTTCCGTGGTTTTCCGCTCCGGTGGGTGTACTGGGTAATGTGGTTGTGGGGATTGGGCAAGAAAGGTATTAAGAGTCCGGCAGCGCCAACACCCATTCATTAATTCTTAGGCCATCCATCCGGGTGGCTTTTTGCATTTTCAGGGATCGAAATTACGCAAGTCCGCAGGTCGGTATTGGAATTTCGCATTTGGCTTGCATTGTAATGCCTG
>JBDTPU010000242.1:0-6528 GCA_039932535.1 Gallionella sp.
TCAAACCAGTTCCGCACCGTCAGCAGGACAAACACGCCGATGATCATCGAAAACGCATAGTGATAGATATAGCCGGACTGGACACGTCGCAGCACGCCGGAAAACAGGCCGATCAATTTCGCCGAACCATTCACCATCATTCCGTCGATCAGTTTCACATCGCCAAATTTCCACAGCAGGCCACTCGTACCGCGCGCCCCGCCGGCAAAGAACCAGTCGTTGAAGCGGTCGAAATAATATTTATTGTCGAGCAGCGTGTAGATAGCGCTGAATCTTTGCTTGATGGCCGCAGGAATATCCGGGCGTTTCATGTAGAAGAACCATGAAGTCGCCACGCCGGCCAGCGCCAGCCAGAATGGCAGCGAGGTTAAGGCATGCAATGCCAGGTTGAATGCGCCGTGGAATTCTTCTTTCATCTCGCTTAAGGCGTGATGCTCGGGATTGATGAAAATGGCAGCATGAAAATAATCGCCAAACAACAAAGGCTCAATCGTGAAGTAACCTATCGCCAGCGAAGGAATCGCCAGCAGTACCAGCGGCAACCACACCACCCACGGCGTTTCATGCGGTTTCTGGCCGGGCGCTAAACCATGATGGTGTTCGTCGTGCGTGGCATGAACATCATGATGTGCAACACTGTCCTCTGCCACGCCGAAACGTTCCTCGCCGTGGAACACCAGAAAATACATGCGGAACGAATAAAAGGCGGTGACGAACACGCCCGCCACGACGGCAAAATAGGCAAAGCCGGAACCGGGCAGGTGCGACAGTCCCACCGCTTCGATAATGCTGTCCTTGGAATAAAAGCCAGACAAAAAAGGCGTGCCGATCAGCGCCAGCGAACCGATCAGTGAAGTGATCCAGGTGATGGGCATATATTTGCGCAAGCCGCCCATGTTGCGGATGTCCTGATCATGGTGCATGGCAATGATCACACTACCTGCGGCGAGGAACAGCAGCGCTTTGAAAAAGGCATGCGTCATCAAATGAAAAATTGCCACCGAGTAAGCCGATGCGCCCAGTGCCACCGTCATGTAACCCAGTTGGGACAGCGTGGAATACGCCACCACGCGCTTGATGTCGTTCTGGATGATGCCGAGGAAACCCATGAACAGCGCGGTGATTGCGCCGATAATCATGACGAATGACAATGCAGTATCGGACAGTTCAAACAATGGCGACATGCGCGCCACCATGAAAATACCGGCAGTCACCATCGTCGCGGCGTGGATCAATGCTGAAATCGGCGTCGGACCTTCCATCGAATCAGGCAGCCAGACGTGCAGCGGAAATTGCGCCGACTTGCCCATCGCACCGATAAACAATAATATACATATCGCCGTCAGCAGATTCACCGACATGCCGGAGATCGGCGCCATATCGGCCGCATGACTGGCCGCATTCGCGAACACCACATCATATTGCAGCGTGCCGAATACCATCAACACCAAAGCGATGCCGAGCAGGAAGCCGAAGTCGCCGACGCGATTCACCAGGAAAGCCTTGAGGTTGGCGTAAATCGCGGTCGGGCGCGTGTACCAGAAACCGATCAGCAAATAGGAAACCAGACCGACCGCTTCCCAGCCGAAGAATAGTTGCATGAAATTGTTGGCCATCACCAGCATCAGCATCGAAAAAGTGAACAGCGAAATGTAACTGAAAAAACGTTGGTAGCCCGCATCCTCGCTCATATAACCGATCGTGTAGATGTGCACCATCAACGATACGAAGGTGACCACCAGCATCATCAACACAGTCAGTTGGTCGATCAGGAAACCGACCTCGAACTTTGCCTCTCCGGAAGTCAGCCAGGTATAGATCGAGCCGTTGAAAGTATGTCCGTCCAGCACGTCATCGAAAATTGCCAGCGAGGCAAAGAAGGAAACCGCGACCAGCGCGATCGTGATGCGATGCGACCAGGTGCGGCCCAGCCACTTGCCGAACAATCCGGCGATAATCGCCCCCGCCAGCGGCGCCAGCGGAACCAGCAGATAAAGATTTTGCATATTCATTCCGATTAACCTTTTAAACTGTCGAGATCATCAACATTGATGGTGCTCAGATTTCGGAACAACACCACCAGAATCGCCAATCCGATCGCCGCTTCTGCGGCGGCCACGGTCAGAATAAAGAAGACGAAAACTTGTCCGGCGGTATCGTTCAAATAATGTGAAAACGCCAGGAAGTTGGTGTTCACCGCCAGCAGCATCATTTCGATCGCCATCAGCAGCACGATCAGATTTTTGCGGTTCAGAAAAATGCCGACCACGCTGATGGCGAACAGCACGGCGCTCAGTACCAGATAATGCGACAGTGTGATCACTCTCCGCCCCTTGATTATTTTTTAATCTTTACGTACTGACTTCATTGGAATGATGCGCAGACGATCCGCCTTTTTGACTGCAACCTGTTCGGAGATCACCTGCGATTTGGCATCTTTGCGGCGGCGCAGGGTCAGCGCAATCGCGGCTATCATCGCCACCAGCAACAGCACGGCGGCAATCTCGAAAGGATATACATAGTCGGTATAAATCAAACGTCCCAGTTCTTTGGTATTGCTATAACCGGCGGCATGTCTGGTAACGACGGTGCCATCGGAAATATTATTGGAACCCAGCACCCAGATCATCTCGAACGCCATCAGTCCGGCCAATGCCGCTCCAAACGGTAACCAGCGCCAGAAGCCTTCGCGCAGCCGGATCAGATTGATATCCAGCATCATCACCACAAACAGGAACAACACCATCACCGCGCCGACGTAGACCAGCACCAGCGCAATCGCAAGAAATTCGGCTTCGAGCAACATCCAGATACCGGCGGCGCTGATGAACGCCAGCACCAGAAACAGCACCGCATACACCGGATTGCGCGCAGTGATCACGCGCAAAGCTGCGAATATGATCAACGCCGAGAAAACATAAAACACGATGGTTTCAAAATTCATTAACTTGCTTCCTTAAATTCCGTGAAACGTGAAACGTGAAACGTGATGCCCACCCGGTGCTTCGCACCACCCTCCCTGGCGGGAGGGTTACGTTTCACTTTTCACGTTTCACCGTTATCTATATTTAGCATCCGCCGCGCGGTCTTTGGCGATCTGCTCTTCATGTTTATCGCCCATCGCCAGCAACATCGGCTTGGTGTAATACAAATCGCCGCGCTTCTCGCCGTGATATTCGAACACGCGTGTTTCGACAATCGCATCCACCGGGCAGGACTCTTCGCAGAATCCGCAGAAAATGCACTTGACCATGTCGATGTCATAGCGCGTGGTGCGGCGCGTGCCGTCCTCACGTTCGGCGACTTCGATCTTGATCGCCAATGCCGGGCACACCGCCTCGCATAATTTGCAACCAATGCAACGCTCTTCGCCATTGGGATAGCGGCGCAGTGCATGCAGACCGCGAAAACGATAACTCTGCGGAGTTTTCTCTTCGGGAAACTGTACGGTGATTTTGCGCGCGAAGAAATACCGTCCGGTCAGCGCCATACCTTTGACCAACTCGAACAGCAGGAAGGTCTTGAAGAAATTTTTGATCTTTTCCATATTTAAATCCTTCCGGGTATTTCCTTATCTGGATATTTTGGGGGCGGGCGCGATTAATCGCGCCCTACCACCACCAAAATGGGGTCTGCATCCATACCGCAATCACCACGACCCAGATGATGGTGAGCGGGATAAACACTTTCCAGCCCAGACGCATGAGCTGGTCATAGCGATAGCGCGGAAAGGTCGCACGGAACCACAGGAACAAAAACAATATGAAGGACACTTTGCCGAGCAACCAGATGAAGCTGTCCGGCAGGAACGGCAGCGGCGACAGCCATCCGCCGAGGAACATGATCGAGGTCAGGAAGGCGATCAGTATCATGTTGGCATATTCCGCCAGGAAAAACAGCGCGAACGTCATGCCGGAATATTCCACATGAAAGCCCGCGACGATTTCCGATTCGCCTTCGGCCATATCGAACGGCGCACGGTTGGTTTCCGCCACGCCGGAAATCAGATATACCAGGAACATCGGGAACAGCGGAAATATATACCAGTTCAGCATGCCGAGGCTGCCTTGCTGGCCGCGCACGATGTCGCCCAGATTCATGCTTTGCGAAACCATCAGCACGCACACCAGCGCGAAACCCATGGCGATTTCATACGACACGATCTGCGCTGCGGAACGCACCGCGCCGAGGAATGCGTATTTGGAATTGGATGCCCAGCCGGCGATGATGATGCCGTATACACCGAGCGAAGTCATCGCCAGAATATACAACAGCCCGGCATTAAGATTGGCCAGCGCCACGCCGTCACTGAATGGCACCACTGCCCACGCCGCCAGCGACGGCGCCAAGGCCATGATGGGCGCCAGCACGAACAAAAATTTGCTCGAGCCGGTTGGAATGATGATTTCCTTGAGCAGCAATTTCACGCCGTCGGCGATCGGTTGCAGCAGTCCGAAATAGCCGACGCGATTTGGGCCGATGCGGATCTGCATGTAGCCGATAACCTTGCGCTCTGCCAGCGTCAGATAGGCGACCGTGATCATGATCGGCACTACGATCGCCAGGATTTTTACCAGCGTCCAGACCGGCAGCCAAGCTGCACCGAGCAGATTCTCCCCGCCCAGTTCCAGTGAGTGCAGCAACTCCATCATGCGCGATCCCCAACACTCAGGGCTTCCACGGTGATGGTTCCGAACATTGCGCCCAATCCCGCAGTGGACGGATGTCCCGCCGTCACACGAGCGGTCGAGGCCGGCAGGCGATCATCTGCACTTGCCATCAGGCGTGCGCTGGCATTGCCCTGAACCACTTTGACCATATCGCCGGATTGCACACCCAGTTTGCGCAGCTCGCTGCTGTGCATCACCACACCGGGGGCGGCTGCGTCATGCGTCATTTGCAGCGAGGCGGCGCGGCGTACCACCGCATCGGCGAAATAAATCGGCACATCGCTGACGCGTTGAAATCCCTCCGGCTTCGCCCCCCCTTTTTGAGAAAGGGGGGTAGGGGGGATTGCTTGCAGTACAACACCGGAAATATGATTATCCAATTTACTCGCCACGTTTACTCCGGCCAACGCTTCATCGCGCACCGCATCGCCGGAATCATAATCAAATCCGGGCACATCAAGGAGGTTGCCCAGCACGCGTAATATTTTCCATGCGGGCCGCGTTTCACCCAGCGGTTTGACAGCGCCGCGGAAACTTTGCGCCTGGCCTTCGGTGTTAACAAACGTACCGGACGTTTCGGTGAATGGTGCGACAGGCAACAGCACATCGGCATATTCCGTCGCGCGATGTTTGTAGGCGCTTAACACTACTACCATATCGGCAGCACTCATCGCGTTCAGGGCTTGTTGTGCATTTGCAGTGTCCAGCTCCGCCTCAACGTTGAGCAGCAGATAAGCCTTGCGCGGCGATGCCAGCATTTGCGCGGCATTCATGCCTTTCGCAGCCGACGGCACGGCTCTGGCCAGATAGCCGCCGACACTATTCGCCGCTTCACCGAGGAAGCCGAACTTCGCATTGCACAATGCGGCGATTTGCTCGGCCAGCAAAGCAACCTGCACCGCTTGCGGATGGTGTTGCGCGAAATTGCCGAGCAGTACTGCGGCGCGTTCGCCGCTTGCCAGACTGCGTGCAATGGCTTTGGCCGATTCAGAAGACTGCACAGCCGCGATGGCTTGCTGCGTTTCGCCGGGCAGCGTGGCTGATTTTTCAGTGGCAAGCGCTTTCAGGATTTGTGCGAGTGTATTCACCAGCTCGTCCGGCGCAACGATGGATTTGTTCGCGACCGGCATCAGCAATTCATCATCGCTGGCGTGAACGATGTTGGCCTGCGCGCCTTTCTTGACTGCCTGACGCACGCGTTGCGCCAGCAGCGGATGGTCTTTGCGCAAAAAGCTGCCGACGATCAGGAAGCGGTCGCGGGTATTGATGTCCGCGACCGGCATGCCCAGCCAGGGCACAAACCCCTCCCGGCCTCCCCTTGTCAGGGGAGGAGCACTTGCCTCCCCCCTGACAAGGGGAGAGAGCTCGCGAGGGGGCAGAGGGGGGTTGTCCGCACTGAAATCAGACTGACGCAAACGGAAATCCACGTTGTCGCTGCCTAGCCCGCGCAGCAGTTTTTGCAGCAGATAAAGTTCTTCCAGCGTGCTGTGCGGTGTGGCCAGCGCCGCGATTTGTTCCGCACCGTGCGCCGTCTTGATCTGACGCAAACCATTTGCCACATACTCCAGCGCGGTTTGCCATGCCACCTCGATCCACTTGCCGTCTTGCTTCAACATCGGCTTGGTCAGACGCTCCGGCGAGTTCAGTCCTTCGTAACTGAATCTGTCCTTGTCGGAAATCCAGCATTCGTTGATGGCTTCGTTTTCCACCGGCAGAACCCGCATCACTTTATTATCCTTCACCTGCACCGCCAGATTGGAACCCAGGCCATCATGCGGGCTGACTGACTTGCGCTGCGATAACTCCCAGTTGCGCGCGGTGTAGCGGAATGGTTTGCTGGTCAGCGCGCCCACCGGAC
>JBDTPU010000243.1:0-2298 GCA_039932535.1 Gallionella sp.
TTGAGCATGCCCAGATTTTTACCGATCGCTTCTTCGGCGCTGTAGCTGCTCAGTTGAGTGAAAACACGGTTGACCCGAATGATCATTTCATCACGATCAGTCACAATCATGCCTTCTTCGATCTCAAAGGCGATGGCAGCCACACGCAAGGCGGCTTCGCGTTCTTCCAGGACCATCATCATGCTATTGAAGGCATGTGCCATATCGGAAATATCCTTTGGGCCGACGAGTCTGGCCCGCACTTCCGATTCACCCGCCTTGGCTCGTCCCATGCTGGCCGATAGCTGCTTGAGTGGCCGCGTCATGCGATTGGTCAGGAAGTGGATCAGAAACAGGAACAGCAATGCAAAGGAAAATGAGGTGGCTATGTTGGTGATAAAAATGTCGGTCGTCGCCTGCGCCAGCGCCGCCTTGCTCATTACCACCAGAACATGGCCGAGTAACTCGGGTGCAGTGGGCTGCATGTTGAAGGGCGATTCGGCGGAAGGCTGCGTATACACCGGTGCGACAAAGCGCCATGCATTCTGGCTTTCCGCATCGAGAACGGCTGCAGCCTGTGCCGGATTGCTTTGATCGGCTACCGGCGGAAATTCGCCGGGGCTGATGTGACCAAGTGTCAATAAAGGATGCCGGTTGACATCGCGTATTTCCACACCGACCACACCGGGGAAAGCAAGGGTCGCGTTGGCTGCCTCAGAGGCGTTATCGGCCGAGCCGTAAAGCAGCGCCAAGGCGCTCTGATGAGCCAGATTTTCAGTGATGCGCTGACCCTGCTCAATAAGATTGCGGCGCACCCGTTCGTTACTCTGCCATGATCCCACCAGAGAAGAAGACAATGCCAGCAACACAATACCCAGCGTAACCATAATGCCAAGCTGGCGCTCGAAAGTGAACCGGTGGAGAAATTCGTTGAGAATTTTATTCATGGGCGAATAGGTTTGTTTCTCATTCTATTGTTCAGGGAAGGTCAGGTCGAAACCCTGTTGACGGGCCGGGTTGATTCCCATGTGCTGGGCAGTACGCGCATTGACAGCACTTTGCACGTCGCGCAATGGCATCATGCCATTCTTTCCATAGTCAGCTGAATTTAGAATACCTTGAGCCAAACCGGCCAGACTTTTCCCCAACGCCACGTTGTCAGGATAAACTGAAAACAGTATGCCATGCCTGACGTGGGCGAAATTGCTGGAAAAAACGGCGATACCCTGATTCCATGATTCCTGCAACACCAAAGGCAGTATCGAGCTTTCTTCCACCGTGGTGGAATCCTGCGGCAACCATAACACATCACTATGGCCGTCAGCCGCGGAAAAAAATTCCCGATAGAATTTTACTGCACTATGCAAATCATGCGCCTCGTACGCTATCAATTCGAGTTCCTGGGCATGCGCAGCTTCTTTAGCCAGTTTTATCAGCCAGCGATTGATACCCGGATCGTAAACCACAAACACCCGCTTGGTGGTCGGCATCAGCGCCTTCATGCGCGCGAACAACAAGGCCGGATCGGGCGACAGGCTGATTACCGGTTGTCCGCGCGCCTCGTTTTCCGGCACCGTCAACACGCCGCCCACCACCACGTCAATGCCACTATTCAGCGCCATTGCCGTCTTCATGCCCTGTCTGCCCAAGGCGATCACCACCTTGGTATGATGGCTAAGCAAATTGACTTTCAGCACACCGATATCCGTGTCGGCGCGCACCGGATAATGCGCAAGCGGGGTACCGACCTTTGCTTCGATACCCTCGGTTATTTTATCGAATATCTCCCGATAAGGCTGACCGATGTCGGGATAAATTACTGCGATGGTATCTTCCCCCGCCGCGCATGCGAGAGACACGAATAGCAGCAGGGTCGCCAGCAACAGGGTTCGAGGTGAAATACGGCGGGCAATCAAGTTTCAGTTTCCAAATGGAAGAAGTATTAACTCCGTTCACCCTGAGCCTGTCGAAGGGCAGGATGGTTCGACAGGCTCACCACGAGCGGATATAAATTTCGAAAGACCATTAAATATCATGGCTTAGTTCAACACGCCACTCACGCCTTGCCAAGGGTAGATCATAGGGAATCAGCCCCGGCGAAGGCGATGGCTCGCGCACGTCGGCATTGAACAGGTTGAGCACCTTGACGGCAAAATCCCAATCGCTGTTTCGCTTCTGGTTGCGCAATGTGATATCCACGGTATGGTAATCGGCGATGGGCGGGCGAGTATCCGACGCCTCACGTTTACGGTCGGCGATGTAGTTGAGTTGCGTGTCCAGAGTCCAGCGTGGCATGAAGCGCCAGTCGGCTCGCGCATA
>JBDTPU010000244.1:0-3769 GCA_039932535.1 Gallionella sp.
TTTTTTCGAAGATGTGAAGAGGTGGCAAAATGAAAACAGTAACGATTGATGTCCGACCATTGGCCGACACGCTGGGCGATTTCACACAAACCTGGACGAGCGGCAAAGCTTCTGCACCGCGCATCAGCTTTGAATCGCCCGAGCTACTGTTCAAAGTGCTGTCCGGCAAACGCTGGGAACTGCTGAACGCACTGACCGGCGCAGGTGCCATGTCCATCCGCGCGGCAGCGCGGCGTGTGGTGCGTGATGTCAAGGCCGTGCACGGTGATGTGACTGCGTTGCTCAACGCCGGGATATTGTCCAAGACCGATGATGGGATGATCGTCTTTCCATTTGACGCTATCCACGTGGACTTCTTGCTCAAGGCTGCTTGAACGCTATTCCTCCGATAAACCGTGGTCTGTCCCGGATCGTTCCCGCAAGCTGCCGTAATGCCGCAATCGTCGTTTCAGAACGGCATCTTCTCGACAGAAAACTGCGCCAGCTGCAGGCTGATCTCCGGCACCCGTCCGTGGTTGAGGAAGAACAGGTCGCGGTAACGCATCTTCAACTGATAGGGTACCCGGCCCATTTCAAGTACCTCGTTACTGCCCCCGAACCAGACGTCGGCGCGGATGTAGAAGGCCTTGCCAGCGCCCATGTCGCCGATGCAGAACACAATTGGCGCCAGATGCCGGTCAGCGTCCTCGGGCTTCATTGCACCCACATCCCTGGCGATCTGCCGCCCGACGATCTCGGACTCCTGATGGCCGATCGCACCCAACTTGGGCACGGTCACCGCGGCACAGTCGCCGGCGGCAAAAACGTTCGGGTACTTCGGATTGCGCATCAGCAGGTCGGTAACGATGAAGCCTTCGCTATCGCTGATCGGCAACCCGCGCAGAAAGTCGTGCGCACGCCAGTCGGGCAGCACGATCTTCAACTCGGCCTCAACGCCGTCGCCGTTGGCGAACTCGATCGCCGTAGCGGTCAGGCGCTTCACGTCACGGGTGTTGTTCTTGTAGTGCATACCCATGCCGGAGGCCAAGCCGAGAAACTTCTTGACGTTATTGAGTCCGGCGTCCTCGGCGATAGTCTCGGCCGGGGTGAACACAGTGATCAGTTCAGGTGTACCACGCTTGTGCTTGCCCAGCCAGGTGGCCATGGACATCGCGATCTCCAGCGGCGGACCCTCGCAGGCGGCCTCGGTGTCGGGAATCGAACCGCCGGGATAAGGCGCGAGACCCTTGGCACCATCACCCTGATGGAAACGCGCTGAGCCGATCGCGATCGGGCCGCCTTTGTAGCCGCCTTCGTGGAGATAGGCGCGCAAACGCTGGCCGTGATAGAGGTCGCTGACGGTATAACCATGCTCGGTGAAACCTTCGATGCGGTCGTAGGCCAAGCGCGCACCCAGCGCAATCACCACGTAGTCGTATTTCAGTGTCTCGCTCTCGGCACCCGGGCGCTCGCAGGGTACAAAACGTATCTCACACGAATCAATGTCGATGGCGGTCACTTCACCCTGAATGAAGGCGATCCGATCACGTTCCAATACAGGCCGCAATGGCATCACCTGCTTGTCGGCGGGGTCGCGGTTTTCGAATACGTCAGCGGGAATATTGGGTACGAACAGCAGGTAGTCGCGGCGCTCAATCAGGGTGATATCGACGGCGTCACCGCAGTAATCGCGCACTTTCTGCGCACTGGCGAGGCCGGCAAAATTGCCTCCCAGTACTAGCACGTGCGGGCGGACCTTGCTTGCGGGGACGGTAGTCATGGCTTTTACTCCTTAAAAGAAAACTTGATGAAAGGCAGTGATCATGCAAGGTCACAAAAGCGTTGACCGGGTAGGCGCAATAGCTGCCGCCCGAGCCGGGATCCAGCGATAGCCCATATCGAGTTCCGGCAGCAGCTTTAAGTTCCTCGGACAATTGGAGGATAATTGTAGAACAATAGGGGCGGACCACGTTTTCCCGAAAAGACTGCGCGTCCATTCATCTCACCCCCTCTGAACATCGGAACAGGCTGGCTTACAAATAAAGCTGTTTCTCTCGATCAGCTTCCGACGGCTCGAATCCGCGCGTTTCATAGTGTTTGAAAATCGCGCTGACCACGGCTTCCGGCTCGTCGATGAGCTGAATCAAATTCATATCTTCCGGGCTGATGACTTTTTCCTCTATCAGTGTGGTACGAAACCAGTCCAGCATGGCTCCCCAAAATTTCGTGCCGACCAGAATGATCGGAATGCGCCGTGTCTTGCCGGTTTGCACCAGCGTCAATGCTTCCATCAATTCATCCAGTGTACCGAAACCGCCCGGCATGACCACATAGGCGCTGGCGAATTTAACGAACATCACTTTGCGCGCGAAAAAGTGCTGGAAGGTCTGGCTGATGTTCTGGTAAGAGTTGCCGGCCTGCTCGTGCGGCAACTGAATATTCAGCCCGACACTGGGCGATTTGCCATAGAACGCGCCCTTGTTGGCGGCCTCCATGATGCCGGGACCGCCACCGGAAATAACCGAAAATCCGGCATCTGAAAGCAGTCGCGCGATTTGTTCGGTAAGGTGGTAATAAGGATGATCCGGCTTGGTGCGCGCGCTGCCGAAAATGCTCACGGCGGGATGAATCTGATTAAGCCGTTCGGTGGCAGAAACAAACTCTGACATAATACCGAACACGCGCCAGGCTTCTTTGGAATTCCATGCTTCCGGCACGATGGAAGTGGGTAATTTGGACGGTATGTTCATGCAGTTTCCCCGATAAAAAATCTGACCAAAAGTCAAAATGAATATGAATGAAGCGAGTTCCGCTACAACATTAACGAATGACGCAATCAAAACCTTGTTGCTGGTGGATGGCTCATCGTTTCTGTATCGCGCTTTCCATGCGATGCCGGATTTGCGCAACCGCCACGGCGAACCCACTGGCGCGATCTACGGCGTACTCAACATGTTGCGTAAACTGCGCAAGGATTACCCGTCGGATTATAGCCTGTGTGTATTCGATGCAAAAGGTAAAACCTTCCGCGACGACTGGTATCCCGAATACAAGGCGACCCGGTCCGCCATGCCGTCCGATCTGGTGTTACAGATAGAACCGCTGCATCAGGCCATCGCCGCGTCCGGCTGGAATATCATGATGCTGGATGGCGTGGAAGCGGACGACGTGATCGGCACGTTGGCACAACAAACCCAGCATGGCGTGCGCTGCGTGATTGCCACCGGCGACAAAGACCTCGCGCAACTGGTGAATGAGCGCGTGACACTGATCAACACCATGAGCAACGAGACGCTGGATATTGCCAACGTGAATGCCAAATTCGGCGTGCCGCCGGAACGCATTGTGGATTATCTGACGCTGGTCGGCGACGCGGTGGACAACGTGCCGGGCGTGGAAAAAGTCGGCCCGAAGACCGCCGTGAAATGGCTCGCCCAATATGGCACGCTGGACAATTTGATGCAGCACGCCGACGAGATCAGCGGCGTGGTCGGCGAGAATCTGCGCAAGGCGCGCGACTGGCTGCCGCAGGCGCGGCGCCTGATTACGGTGAAATGCGATGTGGAATTGCCGAAGGCTTATCACGAATTGATTGCGCCACCGGCAGACAGGGAACAACTGCGGAATTTGTATGAGCGGTTTGAATTTAAAAGCTGGCTGCGCGAGCTTTCACTTCCCTCTGATAAAACTACTAGCCATTCGACTAAGCTGCCAGAAGACGGCAGCCAAGTCGCTGGTTATCCCATCGGGGGAGGGATTGAGGGAGGGGGAACACCCGTTCAGCAGCTTT
>JBDTPU010000245.1:0-8779 GCA_039932535.1 Gallionella sp.
CATGAGTCTGTTGGCCTTTGAGCATGTGTTGCTGAACCGGCCGATGCAGCGCCGCTTCATGTCTGCTCCTCTGGTACGCGCGACGGAATTATTGCTACAGGAGCGGGTGCCGAAAAAAGGCGCAACGTTGCATCCGCACGCAGCCGAAGTAAGCGCCACTGCGCGCCCACCTGAGGCTCAACCGGACACAATGATGCGCGTATTTACCAACCCGAACACGGCGATTCCTGAAGTGCATTTATTATCCAACAGTAACTACCACGTCATGGTAAACAATGCCGGCGGAGGTTACAGCCGTTGGGGCGGTTTGGCCGTCACCCGCTGGCGTGAGGACGCCACTTCCGATTGCTGGGGGACTTTCATTTACCTGCGCGACCAGGATACCGGGCATTACTGGTCAACCGCCTATCAGCCTACGCTACGCAAGGCCGATCATTACGAAGCTATTTTTCTGCAGGCACGCGCTGAATATCGGCGGCGTGATCAGGCGATCGAAGCGCATACCGAGATCAGCGTTTCACCTGAAGACGACGTCGAAATTCGCCGTGTCACGCTGACCAATCTGTCTTCCCGCATTCGCCATATCGAAGTGACGAGTTATGCAGAAGTGGTGTTGGCGCCGCTCAATGCCGACCTTGCGCATCGTGCGTTTAGCAATTTATTTGTGCAGACCGAAATTCTGCCTGACCGGCAGGCGATCCTTTGCACGCGGCGACGGCGTACCCCGGAAGAGCAGGTACCCTGGATGTTCCACCTGCTGGCAGCACCCGGTGTGATTGCCAGCGAGCCGTCTTACGAGACGGATCGCGCTAAATTCATCGGCCGGGGTCGAACCGCAGTCAACCCGGTGGTGCTGGATAGAGTCAGCGCCTCACAGGTTTCGAAACAGTTGTCGAACACCGATGGTTCGGTGCTTGATCCCATCGTGGCGATCCGCCGCACCATCACCTTGTCACCCGACGAGTCGGCGACTGTGCAAATCATCTCCGGAGTTGCCGATACGCGCGAAGCGGCGTTAGCTTTGCTGGATGAATACTGTGATCGGCATTTCGTGGAGCGCGCCTTTGAAATGGCCTGGTTCCAAAGTCAGGAAGTATTGCGCCAGCTCAATGCAACCGAGGCGGATGCGCAGATGTATGGCCGCCTGGCTGCCTCCGTCATCTATGCCACTGCTTTACGCCGTGCAGCGCCCAGCGTGATTGCGCGCAACCAGTTGGGTCAGTCTGGCCTATGGCGCTTTGCCGTTTCGGGCGATTTACCCATCGTCCTGATACGCATCGGCGACGTGAACCGCATCGATCTGGTCAAGCAGATATTGCAAGCCCATGCCTATTGGCGGACGAAAGGCCTGATTGCGGAATTGGTGATTGTGAACGAGGATTTTTCGGGTTATCGGGCAGTTCTGCAAGACCAGATCATGGGACTGATCAACGCAAGTTCTGCAGCGCAAATTATCGATAAACCGGGCGGAGTGTTTGTGCGGCGCGCCGAAGAACTTTCCGAAGATGAGCGGGTATTATTCCAGACTGTCGCTCGCCTGGTACTCACCGATACCGCCGAGACATGGGTCGAACAAGTGGAGCGCCGTGTGTCGGCAGAGCGCGTGTCGGATCGCTTTGAACCATTACTGCAAGCAGCAATTGAACCAGCCTCGCCGTTGCCCGCGCGGGAACGTATTTTCTCTAATGGCCTGGGTGGCTTCACCCCTGACGGGCGCGAATACATCATTACACTGGAGCCGGGTCAGAGTACCCCCGCCCCCTGGGCTAACGTGATTGCCAGCCCGCATATTGGCACGGTCGTCAGTGAGAGTGGAGGTGCGTATACATGGGTGGAAAATGCTCACGAATTCCGGCTGACTACCTGGCACAATGACCCGCTGAGCGACAGCAGCGGGGAAGCGCTTTATATACGCGATGAGGAAACTGGTGCGTTCTGGTCGCCGACGCCATTGCCCGCGCGCGGACGTTCCGGGTATGTGTGTCGGCACGGATTTGGGTACAGCGTGTTCGAGCATTCAGAAGCAGGCATTTCCTCGGAATTATTTACTTACGTCGCGATGGATGCGCCGGTGAAATTTGTCGTGGTCAAGCTGCGCAATCATTCGAAGCGCTCGCGCCGATTATCATTGACCGGATATTGGGAGTTGGTACTCGGTGAAGGGCGGCATACCAATCTGATGCACATTGTGACCGAAACAGATGCGCACAGCGGGGCGCTGTTTGCGCGCAACGCTTACGGCCGTGAATGCGCCAAGCGCGTTATCTTTGCGCAAGTCAGTGAACGGGATCGGACGCTGACCGGCAACCGTACTGAGTTCATTGGCCGCAACGGCTCGCTGGCCAACCCGGCGGCGATGCGCCGCAAACGTTTGTCCGGCAAGACGGGTGCGAGCCTTGATCCGTGCGCCGCGCTACAGACCCGTATTGACTTGGTCGCTGGTCAAGAGCGCGAGGTGGTGTTCGTATTCGGCGCGGCGCGCAATACCGAGGAGGCGCAGCTTTTCGTTCAGCAATTCGGCGGATCGGCAGGCGCGCGGCAGGCATTGGATGAAGTGTGGAAACACTGGAATCGCACCTTGGGCGCGGTGCAAGTGGAGACCCCTGATCCGGCGCTGAATGTGCTGACCAATGGCTGGTTAATCTACCAGACACTATCTTGCAGGCTGTGGGGTCGCAGTGGATATTATCAATCCGGCGGGGCCTATGGTTTTCGCGATCAATTGCAGGATACGATGGCGTTGATCCATGCGACACCGTGGCTTGCCCGTGAGCAGCTGACCCGTTGCGCCGAGCGCCAATTCCTGCAAGGTGATGTGCAGCACTGGTGGCATCCTCACTACGGACAAGGGGTGCGCACGCATTTTTCCGATGACTATTTGTGGTTACCGTATGCAACCTGCCGTTACGTACTGGCGACTGGCGATACGGGAGTGCTCGATGAGCCGCTTCATTTCCTGGAGGGTCGCGAATTAAATGCGGAAGAGGAGGCTTACTTTGACCAGCCGCAACGTTCGGCTGAAGTGGCCAGCCTCTATGAACATTGCGTGCGGGCAATCAAAAACGGTTTACGCTTTGGCGCACATCAATTACCACTGATGGGCTGCGGTGACTGGAACGATGGCATGAATCTGGTGGGCCGTGATGGCAAGGGCGAGAGTGTTTGGCTGGCCTGGTTCTTGTATGAAAACCTTCAGTTATTTGCAGATTTGGCGCGTGGCCGGGATGACCCTGCCTTTGCGCAGATTTGTAGCGAGCAGGCGGTGCTGCTGCGTAACAATATTGAAACCCATGCATGGGATGGCGGCTGGTACCGGCGCGCTTATTTCGATGATGGCACCCCGCTGGGCTCATTCGCAAATGATGAATGCCAGATTGATTCCATCAGTCAGAGTTGGGCGGTCATTTCCGGCGGCGGTGATCTCATTCGCGCCCGCCAGGCGATGGCCGCAGCAGACCAGCGTTTAGTGCGACGCGATGCAAAAATCATTCAGTTGCTCGCACCCCCTTTCGATAAATCAGACCTGGAACCCGGATATATCAAGGGTTATGTGCCCGGTGTTCGCGAGAACGGTGGCCAATATACCCATGCCGCGATCTGGATCACCATGGCGTATGCGATGTTGGGTGACAGGGAGCGTGCCTGGGAATTATTTGCCATGCTCAATCCCATTAATTACGGTAGCCATCCCGATGATATCGCGCGCTACAAAGTCGAGCCATACGTTATGTGCGCAGATATTTATGGCGCGGCTCCTCATACCAGTCGAGGCGGTTGGACCTGGTACACCGGGGCGGCAGGGTGGATGTATCGATTGAGTGTGGAAACTTTACTGGGACTGCAACTGGAAGTGGATCACCTGCGTATTACACCGTGCATACCGGCACATTGGGAGGGATACAAAATCCGTTACCGTTATCGCGAGACTTTGTACCATATCACGGTGAGACAGGAGGCTAAAAAATCGGATCGTAAAGTAATGCGCGTGACGGTGGATGGTGTTGTGCTCAACGAAACCGGCATAGAGAAAATTGAAAATGGGCAAGGTATGATCCCGCTTGTGGATGACCGTGTTGAACATCATATTGAAGTGGATTTTTAGGGCATTGAAATGACTGAATAAGGTTGTATGTTGGGTAACGCACGGATGACTGAGATTTCAACGGATAGGATTGATACCTACTGAGAAAAGGTTACATAAAAGCTAAAGCACCTCAGTAACCGCTTCGTCGCATTTAGATAATTTTAAGGGAACCATCATCATGAATAAAATCAATATCAGTGGGAGCTTACTGGCAATCAGTCTGGTGTGGAGTGTTAATGCCTTGGCTGATGGCATGTCCAGCAGTGAATACCATACTGCCGAAAAAAATATCAAAGCCGATTTTAAAGCCGCCAGGGAAAAGTGTAATTCATTGGCTGGTAATGCTGAAGATATCTGCAAGGCCGAAACCAAAGGCAAGAAAAAAGTAGCAGAAGCTGAACTTGAAGCGCGCTATAAGCCTTCTAAAAAGGCTCATTACGATGTCCGCGTTGCCAAAGCGAAAGCAGAGTATGCAGTGGCCAATGAAAAGTGCGATGACAAAGGGGGTAATGCCAAGGATGTCTGTGTGAAAGAAGCGAAAGCCGCTAAGGTGCGCGCTAAATCCGATGCCAGGGCACAATGGAAATCCTCGGAGGCAAATGCAACAGCCCAGGAAGATTCCTCCGCAGTGAATATGAGGGCGAAAGAAAAAGTTAACGAAGCACGCCATGATGCGGCCACTGACAAGCGTGACGCAGATTATGCAGTGGCAAAAGAAAAATGCGATGTCCTGTCGGGCGACGCGAAGGATCGTTGTATTAACGAAGCAAAAATGCGTTACGGCAAATAAACCACTATGCACTAATCACGCCAAGCCCAATGGGCATGGTCATATCAAACTAAAAATTAAAGGGTCGAATCATGCTTTATACCATTGCCGTTGTTATGCTCATCTTGTGGGTGCTGGGATTAGTTACTTCTTACACCATGGGGGGGTTCATCCATATTCTGCTGGTGATCGCGGTGGTTATGCTTTTGGTTAAATTGATTAACCGATAGCTTTGGTTAATGGTCGGTACAGGATGGCTGATAAGCAACTTCTATCATCACATAATGGCGTTCAGTGCTGCTTGAAAATGTCGCTGAAACGTTCTTAAAATATTTTTCTTAGACAGCTTGCTGTCACTTCCCGGCTATGTTCTCCACGCATAAAAAATCAGCGCAGGGAACCTTGACTGAAATGAATCTTGAATCAAGGTTATCCAGCATGGACAATAAAGGCGACTATGTACTTCTCATCGAGAGCAATCTGGGGGTATCAACGTTAATCTGCGAGACGCTTGCAAAAGACGGCTCATTTATTGTTGATCGGGTCGAGAGTCTTTCTGCCGGTATTGAAAGTCTGGACAGGGAAAAGATCAAGGTGATCTTGATCAATCTGTTTCTGTCGGATAGCCAGGGTATCGAGACTTTCGAGAAATTAGTTGCCAGGAATCCATCCATCCCGATCATCATCCTGACCGATCAGAAACACGAAAATATGGCCAGGCTGGCCATACAACACGGGGCACAGGATTATCTACTCCTCACAGATCGCATGGATTGCTATCCGATGGCACGCGCAATCCGCAATGCAATAGAACGCAAAATTGCCGAAGATGCGCTGTTCATTGAAAGGGAGCGTGCTCAGGTCACGCTCAATTCCATTGGTGATGCTGTTATCAGCACTGATATCGCTGGCAAAATCACTTACCTGAATGTAGTAGCCGAACGCATGACGGGATGGTCGCAGGCTGAAGCCGAAGGTCATCCATTTTCCAATGTGTTCCGCATCATTGACAATGCTACCCGCGAAACCCTGCCTGACCCCATGCAGTCAGTCATTCGGGAGAATCGCACTATTGGCCTCGCTCCGGACAGTGTACTGATCCGGCGCGACGGAATTGAAATGGTCATTGAGGATTCTGCTGCTCCCATTCGTGATCGTAGTGGGCAGGTAACTGGCGCGGTGATCGTTTTTCACGACGTCACTGCGGAGCGGGCGATGGTGAACAAAATGGTTCGTTTTGCCCAGCATGATCCGCTTACCGATTTGCCCAATCGCTTGCTGTTGAATGATCGCCTCGTACAGGCCATTGCCATCGCCCAGCGGCGCCGCAAAAAATTGGCGGTGCTGTTTATAGATGTGGATCGTTTCAAAAATATCAACGATACACTGGGGCATTTGATGGGCGACAAATTGTTGCTGTCAATCGCGCAGCGTTTGGTGAAATGTGTACGTGATTCGGATACCGTCAGTCGCCAGGGTGGAGATGAGTTCGTCCTGCTGCTCGCTGACGTTGACCACACCCAAGCAGTCGCTTCCAGCGCGGCCAAGATACTCGCGGCTATGGCCGAAAAACTTTCTATCGCTGACCATGATATTCACATCACCTTGAGTATCGGTATCAGCATCTATCCTGCGGACGGCGAGAACCCGGAAACACTGCTCAAGAATGCCGATGCCGCGATGTACCATGCCAAGGAAAGCGGGCGCAATAATTATCAATTTTTCAAACCCGGAATGAATGATCTGGCCGTCGAACAGCAATCACTGGAAGGGAGTCTGCGCCATGCCCTGGCGCGGCAGGAATTTGTTTTGCATTATCAGCCCAAAGTCAATTTGGAAACGGGTGAGATTACCGGCGCTGAAGTGCTCCTCCGTTGGATGCATCCGGTTCGAGGATTACTTTATCCCGATCAATTCGTATCCATTGCAGAAGACTCCGGACTGATTGTACCCATTGGCCGGTGGGTTCGCCAGCAAGCCTGTGAGCAAGTGCGGGCTTGGCAGAATGCCGGATTTCTGCCTACCCCTATCGCCGTCAACATCTCGGCTATCGAACTTCGCAGCGAAGGTTTTCTGGAGGGCATTCGCGATATGTTGAAGGAGACTGGACTTGATCCCCGCTATCTTGAAATTGAGTTAACCGAGAGTGTACTGATACATGATATCGAGTCGACCATGACAGTGTTGCATGCGCTCAAAGCGATGGGTGTGCAATTGGCGATTGATGACTTCGGTACCGGTTATTCCAGTTTAAGTTATCTGCGTCAATTTCCGATTGACACCTTGAAAATTGATCAATCCTTCGTGCGAGAGATCCACGCGGATCACGGCAATAACACAATCGTCAGTGCGGTAATTCGCATGTGCAACAGCCTCAAGTTACGGGTCAGTGCTGAAGGTGTGGAAACACAGGAGCAGTTGGCCTTTCTGCAAGGTGAACATTGTGAAGAAGGCCAGGGCTTTTATTTTAGTCGCCCGCTTGAGGCAAGTGCGTTCGCCGAATTACGTGGAATGAATAACACAATCTATGTAGTCAATTGATGCGTGATTATTGTCCCCAGGCAGTCATCGCTGATTGAACCCAAAAAATAGCCGGCAGTATGTAGGATAGCGCACAGAAGTTCTTGTCTTTGCGTCCTATTATTCATATTCATAACGAAGAAACAGCTCCTACTGCACCTACTGTTGTTTGTGAAAACAGCGCTGGTGCAGTAGAAAATTGGCAGCGGTTGCCTGGTCGAATACAGATCACTGAAAGAAAATAAAAATGAAAAACTTTTCCCTTTTTTACCCACAGCAGAATTTAATGATACACAGGGCAGGTTCAATTCTGGTAGCTGTGCTACTTGTTTCCGCCTGCGCCAGCACGCCGCCGCCTAGAGAGCAGATGGCTATTTCCAAGGCAGCAGTCAGCAACGCAAGCAGCGCTGGAGCCAATGAATATGCACCGCTCCAGCTTAAATCTGCGCTGGAAAAAATGAATGCAGCCGAGCAAGCCATGGCAGAAAAAGATTATATGCGCGCTCGGCAGCTTGCCGAACAAGCCCAGGTTGATGCCCAGCTAGCAGAAGCGACCACGCGTTCAGCGAAGGCTCAGAAAGCCGCGGATGCAGTGCAGGAAGATAGTCGCATTCTGCGCGAGGAAATGGAGCGGAATAACCAGTCGTCTTCCCCTCAATAATTAATTATTCCCTAATAATTTAGTCATTACATAGAGCACCCATCATGAAAAAAAATCAATATTCAGCCATGATACTGACCATTGCCGCGATACTTTCCGGTTGTGGCTCCATGCCGAGAAATTCCGCTCTCTCTGACGCGCATAACAGTTATAACAATGCCCAGGCTGATCCCCAAATTACCAGCTTGGCAGGGGTTGAGCTGAAAGAAGCAAGCGACTCCCTGAATAAGGCGGATACCGCTTTGCGCAAAGGAGAAAGTACTGCCACTGTCAATCAACTGGCGTATGTCGCACAGCAGCAAGTCGCCATTGCCGAACAAACCGCCAAACGTAAAACAGCCGAGGCAGCTGTCACTGACGCGGCGTCCAGTCGTGACCGGATGCGCCTGGAAGCCAGAACGGAAGAAGCCGATACGGCCAAGCAGCAAGCTATGACCGCGCGGCAAATCGCCGATCAACAAGCTGCCCAATTGGCAACGGCCAACGCCGAAGCACAACGCAACCAATCGCGTCTGGAGCAAACCACCGCCGAAGCCGAGGCTGCTAAACAGCAAGCTGCAGATGCGCGCGCAGCGGCTGATCAGAAATCTGCCGAACTGGCCGAGGCCAACACCCAAAGAGAACAGGATAAAGCGCTTATTGCACAACAGGAAAGCCAGCTAAAGGAATTGAATGACAAACAATTGAATGCCAAAAAAACGGAACGCGGCATTGTGATTACCTTGGGCGACGTGTTGTTCGGGGT
>JBDTPU010000246.1:0-4874 GCA_039932535.1 Gallionella sp.
CCGCTACCACCGCATGCGCGGCGACAACACGCTATGGCAGCCGGGCACGGATCACGCCGGGATCGCCACGCAAATCGTGGTGGAACGCCAGCTTGATGCACTGGGCATTTCACGCCACGATTTGGGCCGCGAGAAATTTATAGAAAAAGTGTGGGAGTGGAAAGAGGAATCCGGCTCCACCATCACGCGCCAGATGCGCCGCCTCGGCACTTCACCGGACTGGTCGCGCGAGCGTTTCACGATGGATCCCAGATTAAACAAAACCGTCACCGAAACCTTCGTGCGCCTATACAACGAAGGACTGATCTATCGCGGCAAGCGGCTGGTGAACTGGGACCCGAAGCTGCACACCGCGGTGTCTGACCTGGAAGTGGTGCAGGAAGAAGAGGATGGCTTTATGTGGCACATCCGTTATCCGCTGGTCGAGAAAGACAGTGTGCGCGGATTGACTCATCTCACCGTTGCCACTACCCGCCCCGAGACCATGCTAGGCGACGTGGCGGTGATGGTACATCCGGAAGATGAGCGCTACAAACATCTGATCGGAATGCTAGTGAAATTGCCATTATGCGAGCGCGACATTCCCATCATCGCCGACGAATATGTGGATAAGGAATTCGGCACCGGCGTAGTCAAGGTTACCCCGGCGCATGACTTCAACGACTATGCAGTAGCAAAGCGTCATGGCTTGAGACTACTATCTATCTTAGCTCTCGATGCTCGCATTCATTCCGAGCAGTCAATTTCTCGAGCCAAGGACATTATTAATCTTCTTTCTCATAACGAGGGTGGCACTTCAACTACGCTGGCTCAGCAAATGGAACATGCCAGTGATTTAGCCCTTAGCCACTCCGACCTTGTTGCCAAATATATTCCAAAACAATATCAAGGCTTAGATCGTTTTGCGGCACGCAAGCAGATCGTCACAGACCTTGAAGCGGCAGGCATGTTAGAAAAAACCGAGAAGCACAAACTCAAAGTCCCTCGCGGCGACCGCACCCATGTGGTTATCGAGCCTATGCTGACCGACCAGTGGTTCGTCGCTATGAGCCAGCCAGGAAAAGAAGGTAAGAGCATCACTCAACAGGCTATGGAATGCGTCGCTTCGGGCGAGATCAAGTTCGTGCCGGAGAACTGGGTCAACACCTATAACCAGTGGCTGAACAACATCCAGGACTGGTGCATCTCGCGCCAACTGTGGTGGGGCCACCAGATTCCAGCGTGGCATGACCACGAAGAGAATGTCTTTGTCGCCCAGAATGAAGATGAAGCTCAGCAATTAGCACAGCAGCTTCACAATCACGAATTTGCATTTGTACCACTCACCCGCGACCCGGACGTGCTCGATACTTGGTTCTCGTCCGCGCTGTGGCCATTCTCCACGCTGGATTGGACGCCAGAATATCCGAAGAAATCTAACGCCGCACTCGACATGTACCTGCCCTCTTCCGTGCTGGTCACTGGCTTCGACATTATTTTCTTCTGGGTGGCGCGCATGGTGATGATGACGAAACATATCACCGGCAAGATTCCATTCAAGGATGTGTACGTGCACGGCTTGATCCGCGATGCGGAAGGCCAGAAGATGTCCAAGTCCAAGGGCAACGTACTCGATCCGATTGATTTGATCGATGGTATCGCCATCGAAGACCTGGTGAAGAAACGCACCACCGGTCTGATGAACCCGAAGGATGCCGAGAAGATCGAGAAGCGCACGCGCAAGGAATTCCCGAATGGCATCCCCGCTTTTGGCACCGATGCGCTGCGCTTCACCTTCGCGTCGCTGGCTTCACCGGGACGTGACATCAAGTTCGACATGCAACGCTGCGAAGGCTATCGCAATTTCTGCAACAAGCTATGGAACGCCACGCGCTTTGTGCTGATGAATTGCGAAGGGCAGGATGTCGGCTTAGAGGGTGTTGATCCCATTTCTGCCCATGGCAGAAATGACGGTGGCTCCCTCTCCCACCGGGGGAGGGTTGGGGAGGGGGAATACTCAGAAGATTACTTGGAATTTTCCGCAGCGGACAAATGGATGATCAGTGTGCTGCAACAAGCGGAAATAGAAATGGCGCAGCACTTTGCCGACTACCGTTTCGATCTGGCCGCGCGCACGATATATGAGCTGGTGTGGAACGCTTACTGCGACTGGTATGTGGAACTGGCCAAGGTGCAGCTCAACCCCCACCCCAACCCTCTGATGGAACAACTAGCCATTCGACTAAGCCCGCAAGCGGGCAAGTCGCTGGTTACCCCGGAGGGAGAGGGAGCGAACGATGTCACGCTTGCGCGTGACAAATCTTCAATCCTTGCACAGCAACGCGCAACGCGCCGCACGCTGGTGCGCGTGCTGGAAACCATATTGCGGCTGGCGCACCCTATCATTCCGTTCATCACTGAAGAGTTGTGGCAAAGCGTCGCGCCGCTCGCAGGAAAAGTTCCCTCCCTTGATAAGGGGAGGGCGGAGGGAGGGGTTTCCATCATGCTACAAGCCTATCCGCAGGCGGATGCAAGCAAGATAGACAAAGCCGCAATGGAACAGGTCGCACTGTTGCAGGAAATCATCAACGCCTGCCGCAAACTGCGCAGTGAAATGAATCTCTCGCCTGCGCAACGCGTACCGCTGAGAATTGCAACAGGGATTGCCGCGAACGATGCCGCCATGCTCAACATCCTGGCTCCTTACATCAGCAGCCTGGCGAAACTCAGCGAAGTGCAGATCGTTGCAGACTTGCCCGACGGTGACGCGGCGATTGCCATTGTGGGAGCATACAGACTGATGCTGAAAGTTGAGATCGATGTCGCCGCTGAATGCGACCGCCTGGATAAAGAAATTGCCCGCCTGAAAAACGAAATCAGCAAAACACAAGGCAAGCTATCCAACGCCAGCTTTGTAGATCGCGCGCCCGCAGTAGTGGTGGAACAGGAACGCAAGCGCATGGCAGAATTCAGCGCAACGCTGGCGCAACTACAGGCTCAGCGTAACAAGCTGAGTTAATGAAAATCAACGACGGCGAATCATAAAAACAAACTCGCCATCTTTTTCGGTGGATGATAATAATTCGTTGCCGGTGTTGTCGCAAAACACCGCAAAATCCAGAGGCGAAGCTTTGTCGGTGGCAACGATTTTAATTACTTCTCCGCTATTCATTTGCGCCAGGGATTTTTTAGCGCGCAGAATCGGCAACGGACAGACTAATTGGCGCGCATCCAGTTCAACGTCGAACTTCATGGCTCTATCGGCAAGCCCGCCTGCTTCCACGCCGCAATGCCGCCCTCCAGATTATATATATCAGTAAAACCCTGCGCCGCAGCAAAAGATGCAGCCTGCGCGGAGCGTCCGCCCATCTGGCAATAAAAAACATTCGTAGCGCTCTTGTCCATCTCGCTCAAACGCAGCGGCAACAAATGTAGCGGCACGGACTCGCCCTGAGGAATTTTTCCGCGTGCCACCTCCGCATCGGTGCGCACATCCACCAAATGTACGCGGCTTTGTTGCATCATCACCTGCAACTCTGCGACGGTGATATTTTTATATCCGCTATTGTTCATGATGCTAGGCATTTTCTGGTTCATCTCCGGTTTGATTATGGTCCGCCAATAAATGTGAAACCCGTGTATTCGCTACTGACAATCGCTTGACCAGCATGCGCAGGAACGCATCGCCGAACTGCAAGCGGCATCCCGATGTTGCATGTTTCAATACATCGGGATTGATTTCGATCAAGATCACATCGTTCTTCGCGATCACGTCGGTGCTGCGCTTGAAGTCGCGTTCTAGAATATGCGCCATTTCCCCGAAACAATCGCCGCGATGCAGAACACTCAACAACCTTTCCTGCTTGGTCACACGCACTGAACCTTGCGCCAGAATGTAAAAAGAGCGTCCGCTTTCGCCTTCATGCAGAATGTATTCTGACTCGGGAACTTTGCGCCATTCACTGATGCGCAACACCTCCCACAGTTCCACGTCGGTAAAATTTTTGAAGAACACCAAACTGCGCAGCGTGTCGAATTTTTCCGTATCCAGAATCTCATCCTGAGTGGGCGTTACATTACTGGAAAATCCCACCAGATCATTTGCAAACTCCTCCCAGGTTTGGTAGCGCTTGGCGGTATCTTTTTCCATTGCACGCACCACAATCGCATCCAGCTCCGGCCCCATTTCAGGACGAAATGCGCTGGGCGGCGGCGGCTCGATATTGATGATGTGATAAATCATGCTGTGATTATTGCTCGCATCGAATGGCAGTTTTCCGGTCAGCATCTTGTACATCGTCACCCCCAGCGAATAAATATCCGTCTGATGAGTCAGCTTGAGTTCCTTGACCTGCTCGGGCGACATGTAAGCAGGCGACCCCACGCCGGACACTTGCGTGGATTCATCGCCACCCTGCAATGCCGCAGCGCCGAAATCGGAAATCTTGATATCGGTTTCGTTCTGCAACAAAATATTGGCCGGCTTGATGTCGCGATGAATGACGCCCTGATGCTGCGCATATTCGAGCGCCTTGCAACATTTATAGGAAATTTCCGCAACAGTGCTGATCGGCAACAGCGTATCCACTTCGGCGTATTGCTCAAGCGTGCTGCCTTCGACGTATTCCATCACGATGCAATTGACATCTCCCTCCATCAACGCATCGATAATTTTCACAATATGCGGATGGGTTAATTTCCCCGCCAGTGAAGCCTCCGTCATCAGCAGCTTGCGAAAAACCTTGGCGCGATTGGGATCTTGCAACATGCCAAGATCGAATAACTTGACGGCGACCTGCTGCTTGCTGAACGGATCAACAGCGAGATACACCGTGCTGGTCGCCCCGGTACCAAGTACACGCACTATTTCGTATTTGCCGATTTTGTCCATATTC
>JBDTPU010000247.1:0-1947 GCA_039932535.1 Gallionella sp.
GAAAAACACGCTGCGCCAGGCGCCCGATGTGATCCTGATCGGCGAGATACGCGACCGCGAGACCATGGAACATGCGGTGGCTTTCGCCGAGACTGGTCACCTGTGCCTGGCCACGCTGCATGCCAACAGTGCCAACCAGGCGCTGGACCGCATCATCAACTTCTTCCCGGAAGAACGCCGTATGCAACTATTGATGGACCTGTCGCTGAATATCAAGGCGCTGATTTCGCAGCGCCTGATCCCCAAGGTAGATGGTACCGGGCGCGCCGCCGCAATCGAGATATTGCTGAACTCGCCGCTGATTGCCGATCTGATTTTCAAGGGCGAAGTGAATATGATCAAGAGTGTGATGGCGCAATCGCGCGAACTGGGCATGGAGACTTTTGATGGCGCGTTATACAATCTGCATGAATCCGGCATGATCTCTTATGAGGAAGCATTGAAAAACGCAGACTCGGTTAATGATTTGCGCTTGCGTATCAAGCTGGAGAGCAAGTTGACGACGGACCGGAATTTGATGAGTGGCACCGAACATATGAAACTCCATTAACGCCGATTGCTGCCCGTAACAATTTTATATTCCAGCAAACGGCATTCGATCGCGCCGTTGAACAGCGGCGTGCGTTTGGATGGAGACAACCGCATCAGTTTCAAAATGGCTTTGTCAGCGGTAAACAGATAAGCCGTCCAGCCGCCGAATTTCTTTTTCAGCGCATCGCCCAGTTTCGGGTATAGCTCCGCCAGTTCGTCCAACTCACCCATGCGCTCGCCATAGGGTAGATTTGCCACCAGCATGCCATGATCGGAGGGTGCGGATATTTCCAGAATGTTCGCCTGCTTGAGTTCCACGCATTCCGATAAACCCGCCTCTTCAAGATTGCGCGATGCGGCCTTCAGCGCGTCGCCATACAGATCGCTGCCATAAAGTTCCAATGGCTTGACCGGCAACTGTGCGGCAATCGCCTGTACACGCATCTCGCTCCATAACGCTGCTTCAAAATTCTTCAGCTTCTCGAATGCAAAGTTGCGCGCGATGCCGGGCTGGATGTTCAGCGACATCTGCGCCGCTTCGATCAAAAATGTTCCACTGCCGCACATCGGGTCGAGCAGCGGCGTGCCGGGCTGCCAGTTCATCAGGCGCAAAATTCCCGCCGCAAGATTTTCCCGGATCGGCGCGATGTTGGTGTGTGACCGTACGCCGCGCTTGAACAGCGCATCGCCGGAGGTGTCGAGGTACAGCATCAGCTGATCGTCTTCGATGAACACATGGATGCGCATGTCCGGTGTCAGCGTGTCCACGCTGGGGCGCTCGTTGCAATGCGCGCGGAAGCGGTCGCACACCGCGTCCTTGACCAGCAAGGTAATAAATTCCAGGCTCTTCAGCGGACAGCGAATCGCCGTGGTGTTCACGCGTATCGTGTGAGTGACATCGAACCAGTGCTGCCATTGCAATTCAAACGCCGCCTGATAAATATCCTGCTCAGTGCGGTAGCGAGTCTCCTTTACACGCCACAGGATGCGGCTGGCGATGCGGCTTTCCAGATTGGCGCGGTAGCACAGCGCCCAGTCCCCGGAAAAATTTACTCCGCCCTCGACGCTGCGTACCTGTAGTGCGCCCAGCGTGACAAGATCGGCATTCAGAATAGCTTCAAGGCCGCGCGGGCAGGGGGCGAAAAAATCGGGCATAGTTGTAAGAAATTAAGTTGATCCTGAAAAAACCATTGGTCCACGAAATACACGAAAAGCACGAACTAATATGAAAAAGCGGATGCGACGAATAGATGCCCGATGAGTGAGCCGCTAAACTTAAATCAACGGTCGATTTATTTCGTGCCTTTCGTGTATTTCGTGGACATCTGTTTTACCCAGGTTAAAACGGCTTCACCGTAACCAGTATCACCACCGCCATCAGCACCAGCACCGGAACCTCGTTGAACCAGCGATAAA
>JBDTPU010000248.1:0-2254 GCA_039932535.1 Gallionella sp.
GGAGCAGGTTCAATCCGACTGCGCATCCAACTTCGCAATAAAACTCTCCAACTCCTTCGGCAACGGCGCAACCAGACGCAGCGGCTCCCCCGTCAATGGATGCGCAAACGCGATACTGTAGGCATGCAAGAACATCCTCTTCAATCCCTGCTTCATCAATAATTTGTTTCTCGCGAAGTCTCCGTACTTATCGTCACCTGCGATCGGAAAACCGAGATGCGCGAGATGCACGCGTATCTGATGGGTGCGTCCGGTTTTGAGTTGAGCTTCGAGCAGTGAAAATTCCGCCCAGCTTTTTTGCAGCGCGAAAATGGTGTGCGAGGCTTGCCCGTCTTCCCGTACCATCACGCGCTTCTCGCCTTGCGCGGTGTCGAATTTATGCAGCGGCAATTTGACGTGCTGTTTAATATTTTTCCATTGTCCCAGCACCAGCGTGAAATAACGCTTGTCGCTATTGCCTTCGCGCATGATCTCGTGCATCGCGGTGAGCGCAGAACGCTTTTTCGCCAGCAGCAGCACGCCGGAGGTTTCGCGGTCGAGTCTGTGCACCAGCTCCAGAAATTTGGCTTGCGGACGCGCATTGCGCATTTGTTCGATCACCCCGAAGCTGACCCCGCTGCCGCCATGCACCGCCACACCGGAAGGTTTGTTCACCACCACCAGCGCGTCGTCTTCATAAAGAATCGGAAATTCCACAGTCGGAATATGCGTGCGCTCGCTCTCAGGTTTTTCCGCCACCCGTATCGGCGGGATGCGCAACAGGTCGCCCAGTTTCAGCCGGTAGGTCTGGTCGATGCGCTTTTTGTTCACGCGCACTTCGCCGCGCAGGATGCGGTAGACATGGCTCTTGGGCACGCCCTTCAGATGCTTGAACAGGAAATTGTCAATGCGCTGCGCTTCGCCGCTTTCATCGATTGTCAGGAAAGTAACAGACTCTTTGCTTAAACCATTCATTTTGCTTATACTTCGCCGCTCGCGCGTTTTGGATTGGGTAAGTTTGGGATGTAATTACATCCTGCGCCAAAAATACTGGCCGCCAAGAATTGTTTGACACAAGCGACGGCGCATTATGCCTCGCACCCTTCCAGCCGCAGCCCGGTTAATATCGCTCACCGGAACCAGCAGTGATAGTAATGGATTTACGCGCTCAAAGCATCTGTGGATTTTTCCGTGAGGTAGCCCCGGCATTATGTGGGCTGCCTCACCGCCCGAGAACTTTGCAACGGTCGGCATGGCAAATGCAATGCATCGACAACCATAAAGTTCCGGAACAAATTTTTTAAGACCAGCTACCCAAGAGAATCAAATGACCAACCGATTGCACTTTACAAGACTGTTTGCACGATTGCTCTATCTCCAAACGCCTGACGGCGTGTAGCTTGTCTCGCCCGTGTCAGAGCGCGGGGGGATTATAAAATGAAACGCATGTTATTCAATGCGACACAACCGGAAGAACTCCGTGTCGCCATTGTGGACGGTCAAAAACTCATCGACCTCGACATTGAAACCGCCGGCAAAGAGCAACGCAAAAGCAATATCTACAAAGCCGTCATCACCCGTCTCGAGCCCAGCCTCGAAGCCTGTTTCGTCGAATACGGCGGCAACCGGCACGGCTTTCTGCCGTTCAAGGAAATAGCCCCGCAGTTTTATCTCCCAGGCAGCGGCAATCGCCCCTCGATCAAGGAAGCCTTGCGCGAAGGCCAGGAATTGCTGGTGCAGGTGGAAAAAGACGAGCGCGGCAACAAGGGCGCGGCACTGACCACTTACATCAGCCTGGCCGGTCGCTATATCGTGCTGATGCCGAACAACCCGAGCGGCGGCGGCGTATCGCGGCGCATCGAGGGCGAGGAACGCGACGAGCTGCGTCAAGTACTGGGGCAGGTCGACGTGCCGCATGGCATGAGCATCATCGCGCGCACCGCCGGTATTGGACGCAACCAGGAAGAGTTGCAATGGGATCTGGACTACCTCAAGCAGTTGTGGGACGCGATCGAAGGCGCGGCTGAATCAGAAAAAGCGCCATCGCTGATCTATCTTGAAAGCAGTCTGGTGGTGCGCGCTATCCGCGATTATTTCAATCCGGAAATCAGCGAAATCCTGATCGACACCGAGGACGTCTACCAGCAGGCGCTGGCATTCATGAGCACGGTGATGCCGGGGAATGTAAATCGCATCAAGCGTTATGTGGACGACGTGCCGCTGTTCTCACGTTTCCAGATCGAACATCAGATCGAATCCGCGCATGCCCGTGAAG
>JBDTPU010000249.1:0-1932 GCA_039932535.1 Gallionella sp.
TCGCCAGCGGACCCATCACGTCGCCACGCTGTTCCATCTGGTAATGCAGATCAACCAGTTCGGTCAGACGTTTGGTATCCTCGGGTAACTCCTTGACCACCGCCTGCATACGCTCGGACAGGATGTGCGCCTGCTCCTGGAAACCGCTGCCGATACGGCGATAATTTTCTATGCCGCTACCCAGCAGCAGCAAAGCCATCGCCATATCAATCGCAATGGGCTGCGCCTGCTGCGGCGAAATCGCTTGTTGAGCCAGTTCTTGTATCTGTTGAGCCAGATATTGCAGCACATCGCGATCCAGCTTGTCGCTCTGCGATGCAATCTGTTCCGCATATTTGACAAAATTTGCGCACGCAGTCGCGTCGCCCTGCGCGCATTGCTCCCAACATTCCTGTGCCAGGCGCAATTGGTCGCGCATGATACCGAGCATCTGATCCACTTCGTTGGGCGACAGCGCCGACAGCTCCGGCAAATATTGATCCAGCGCGTAAACCTGCTTGATGGCTTCCACCTGTTCACTCACGGCGTGGCTTTGCCCGATCAGATAAAGCATCTCATTCAAAACCGGCTTTACCTCAATGGCATTACCTTCGATTTGCGCGCGCAGTTGCTGGTCTATGCGACTGAGCAATTTGCGTACATTCATTTCGGGAGGCAAACCATTGAGCTTCATGCAATCCAGCAAGCCAGCGCCTATCCACCAGAATGCGCGGCTGCCGTCCGCCGGCGTGCAGCGTAATGCGCCCTCCAGCGCCTGTTGCATCTGTTGCACTGTGGCCGCCACATCGTCCTGACGCATCCATTTCAGCAAGCCCTGCTGATACTGGCTGCGCAACATCTTGAGGCGTGCCTTTGCATCATTCTGGACAGGCAAACTCAATACCTGTTGCGGCAATTGCACGTCAAGATTGGGATAAAACAAATCCAGCTCGAACGACATATCCATGCCGCGCAACTGCTGCATTTCCTGATATTGCTGAAACAAACGCAGCGCGGCGTTAGCCGCACCATGAGTCAATGTATCGAGATAGTGAGTAATGCTGAACAAGGCGCGGCGCAACACGTCGCGATGCATCGCGGAAACCTGTTTCGGGTTCGTGGCAAGCTCACTGAGGGTGAGTTCCAGCTCGGCGCAAAATACCGCCGCACCCTCCAGGCCAACCATCTTGAGCACACCCAGCAAACGGTGCAATTCGGAACGTACCGCTTGCAAAGCTTCACCATTACTCACGGGCTCGCCGAGATACAATTCCAGCTGGGTATTGATCGCGGCCAGCGTGCTGTCCACGCCGGGCTTCACCACGGCAAGCGTGTTGCGATCAAATTGTGCGCTGTCGGTCATGTGCGATTCGTTGGAATTAGGGAGCCTCTAAAAAATTCAGGGTGCGCCGCAGTAGTCGGGATGAAATCTGAATTTTTCTCATTACAATTTAAAGCCCGCAACGGAACCTTTCAAATCCGCTGTCAGGCCAGTCAACTGTGCGATGGAGTCCGCTGCCAAACGCGTGCCTTCGGTGGTCTGTACGGTAATTTGCAGAATGTCCTGCATCACGCTCGCCACTTCGCTGGCCATGTCGGTCTGTACCTGGGTAGAGGTCGAAATATTGTTGATCAGCGCCGCCAGTTCATTCGATACTTGTTCGATTTCCCGTAAAGATTGCCCGGCCATATCGGACAGCTTGGCGCCTTCCACCACACCCAGCGTGCTTTTTTCCATCGCCGCCACTGCGTCATGGGTGTCCCCCTGAATGGTTTTCACCAGTGCGCCGATCTGCTTGGTCGCCTCGCCGGAACGTTCGGCCAGACGCTGCACCTCTTCCGCCACCACCGAAAAGCCGCGCCCCGCTTCACCGGCAGAAGCTGCCTGGATCGCCGCGTTCAACGCCAGCACATTGGTCTGTTCGGTAATGTCGGAAATCAAATCCACGATTT
>JBDTPU010000250.1:0-7919 GCA_039932535.1 Gallionella sp.
CAAGGCGCTGGCTGACCGTTTGGCCGAAGCCTTCGCCGAGCACCTGCACCTGCGCGTGCGCCGCGAATTCTGGGGCTACGCGGCGGATGAGGCGTTGGACAACGACGCGCTGATCGCCGAAAAATATCGCGGCATCCGTCCCGCACCCGGCTACCCGGCCTGCCCGGAACACAGCGAGAAAGGCCCATTGTTTGAATTGCTGCAAGCGCCACTGAACGCAGGCATCACGATCACCGAAAGCTTTGCTATGCTACCCACCGCAGCGGTGAGCGGCTTCTACTTTTCGCATCCGCAATCGCAATATTTCGCCACCGGGAAAATAGATAAGGAGCAGGTATCGGACTATGCAAAACGCAAGGGCTGGACGATGGAAGAGGCAGAGCGTTGGTTGGCGCCAGTACTTAGTTATTAATTCAAACGGGGGTAGTCAAGTAGGGTGCAAAGGCGGTTAAGCCGTGCTCACGCGGAACGTGAATGGTGGGCAACGCTGCGCTTTTGTCCACCCTACGAGACTTACTAAAATTTTACTAACTGGAGAAGATGAAATGAAACGCATTGCTGTTACGCCGCTTGCACTACTGATAATTGTCGGCATTTTTTCAACCACCGCGTGCTCTCAACAAGCCGCACCAAAAACGGAGATAAGCAACATGGAACTGATCAAGACCGATGTAAAACTGGGAACGGGTGATGTGGCTACGGACGGGAAGAACGTGTCGGTGCATTACACCGGCTGGCTGTATGATGCGGCGGCAGCGGATCATCACGGCAAAAAATTTGATAGCTCGCGCGACCGCAATGAACCGTTCGAATTTCCGCTGGGCGCGGGCCGGGTGATTCAGGGATGGGATCAGGGCGTGGCAGGCATGAAGGTCGGTGGGCAGCGGACTCTGGTCATTCCCGCGAGCATGGGCTATGGCGCGCGCGGCGCGGGCGGGGCGATTCCGCCGAATGCGACATTGGTGTTTGATGTGGAATTGCTCGGCGTTCATTAGACCCAGATGAATATGCGGAAAAACTCCCCCATCCCAACCTTCCCCCGGTGGGGGAACAAGTGTATGAATGCAGCAAGACTCAAGCCATGAACCTGGTCTCACACCCGCTGCTGGTTACCGCATTGATGCTCGCGGTATCGAACCTGTTCATGACCTTCGCGTGGTATGGGCACTTGAAAAATCTGGCGACGTCGCCTTGGTATGTGGCGGCACTGGTGAGCTGGGGCATCGCGCTGTTCGAGTATCTGATTCAGGTGCCCGCCAATCGCATTGGTTACGCCGAGCTCAGTCTCGGTCAGTTGAAGATTTTGCAAGAAGTGATCGCGTTGTCGGTATTCGTGCCCTTCGCGGTGCTGTATATGAATCAGCCGTTGAAGTGGGATTATCTGTACGCGGGGCTGTGCCTGATGGGCGCGGTTTATTTTATTTTCAGGACATAGTGGCTTGTCCACGAAAGACACGAAAAGCACGAAACGGGGAACGGATGTCGGACTGTCCTTTCGTGTTGTTCGTGTCTTTCGTGGATAGTAATTAACGATGAGTAAATCACAACACATTCACATCCTCGGCATCTGCGGCACTTTCATGGGCGGCATTGCGGCCATTGCCAAGCAGGCAGGCTTCCGCGTTACCGGCTGCGACGCCAATGTGTATCCACCCATGAGCACACAACTTGAAGCGCAGGGCATAGAACTGATCGAAGGTTTTGGCGTGGAACAGCTAGGTCTCAAGCCGGATATGTTCGTCATCGGTAATGTGGTGTCGCGCGGCAATCCATTGATGGAGGAAATTCTCAATCGCAACCTTCCTTATATCTCCGGCCCGCAATGGCTGGCGCAAACCATCCTGTACGATAAATGGGTGCTGGCAGTAGCGGGCACACATGGCAAGACCACCACCAGTGCGATGCTGGCCTGGATACTGGAATATGCCGGATTAAATCCCGGTTTTCTGATCGGCGGCGTGCCGGAGAATTTCGGCATTTCTGCGCGGTTGACCGAGTCCCCATTTTTCGCCATCGAGGCGGACGAATACGACACCGCATTTTTTGACAAGCGTTCCAAATTTGTGCATTACCATCCGCGTACCGCGATACTCAACAATCTGGAGTTCGATCATGCCGACATTTTTGCCGACTTGGCTGCGATAGAAACGCAGTTTCATCATCTGGTGCGTACTGTTCCCGGCAACGGCTTGATCGTCAGCAATGGCCGCGAGGCTTCACTGGATCGTGTATTGCAGCGCGGTTGCTGGACGCCCGTAGAGCGTTTTGGCGCAAATGACGGCTGGCAGATTGATGCGGACAGCCGCGTAACATTGCGCGGCGCATTGCAAGGTACGCTGAGTTGGGAATTATTTGGCGAACATAATTACCACAATGCACTTGCCGCACTCGCTGCCGCGCGCCACGCCGGCGTGCCGATTGCCCAGGGGTTAGCTGCGTTAAGTGAATTCAAAAATGTGAAGCGACGCATGGAAGTGCGCGGCGCGGTAAAGGGTATTACTGTTTATGATGATTTCGCCCACCACCCTACGGCTATTGCAACCACCGTCGGCGGCTTGCGCCAAAAGGTTGGCAGCGCGCGCATCCTGGCCGTACTGGAGCCGCGTTCAAACACCATGAAGCTGGGTGTGATGAAAGACGCACTACCCGGCAGTCTGAAAGACTCAGACCTGGTATTTTGCTATGCCGGGAACCTTGGCTGGGATGCACGCGGCGCACTGGCTCCGCTGGGTAGCAAGGCAATTATTGAGGATGATCTGGGTGTGTTGATCGAGAAGATAATCGCCGCTGCAAAATCCGGCGATCACATTCTGGTGATGAGTAATGGTGGCTTCGGCGGCATACACGAGAAGCTGCTCAAGCAATTATAAAACTGATTGCGTCCTGAATTATTCGGTCGGATTCTCCAAGCCCAGTTCCTGAACCTTACGCGTTAAAGTATTGCGCCCGATGCCGAGCAAAGTGGCGGCTTCGATGCGTCGTCCGCTGGTGTGGTGCAAGGCTTGCAAAATCAGCGTGCGTTCGAATTGCGCAGTGAAAGTATCCATGATGCGTTCATCGCCGCGTTGCAATGCAAGCGCCGCTTGTTGTGCCAATGCCGCACTCCAGTCACCACCCGTTGAGGCGCTCATCTCAGATTTGCCGCGCCACTCCGGTGGCAGGTCGGCGATTTCAACTATTTGCGACGGCGTCATCACCGTCAGCCAGTGACACAGGTTTTCCAGTTGTCGCACATTGCCGGGGAAATCCTGCGCGCTGAGATGTTGCAGCGTCGCATCGCTGAATTGCTTTGGGTCAACCGCCAGTTCGCGCGCACTTTTTTGCAGGAAATATTTGGCCAGCAGCGGAACATCTTCGCGCCGTTCGCGCAACGGCGGCAGCCGCAGCCGGATCACATTCAAGCGATGGAACAGGTCTTCGCGAAATAAATTCTGCTTGACGCGCTCATCAAGATTCTGGTGGGTGGCGGTGATGATGCGCACGTTGGCCTTGATCGGCTGATGCCCGCCGACGCGATAAAAATTTCCGTCCGACAATACGCGCAGCAAACGGGTTTGCAAATCAGCGGGCATATCACCGATTTCATCCAGAAATAACGTGCCGCCTTCGGCCTGTTCAAATCTTCCGCGTCGGGTCGCCGCTGCGCCGGTGAAGGCGCCGCGTTCATGGCCGAATAATTCTGATTCCAGCAAATCCTTGGGAATCGCGGCGGTGTTGATGGCGATGAACGGCTTGTCAGCGCGCGGGCTGTGGCGGTGCAATGCCCTGGCGACCAGCTCCTTGCCGGTACCCGATTCGCCATTGATCAGCACGGTAGCATGGGATTGCGACAACCGTCCTATGGCGCGGAAAACTTCCTGCATCGAGGGAGCCTGGCCGAGAATATCGGCAGCCACTTCCAGCTGTTCGGTTTCATCCGACTTGCGCCGATTTTGTTCCAACGCGCGTCTGATCAGTTCCACTGCATGATTGATGTCAAAGGGCTTGGGCAGGTATTCAAACGCACCGCCCTGAAATGCCGAGACAGCGCTTTCCAGATCGGAATAGGCGGTCATGATGATGACCCGAATGAACGGGTATTGTTGATGCAGCGTCTGCAAAAAATCCAGCCCGGAACTGCCTGGCATGCGGATATCACTGACAACTACCTGCGGCACATCATTGCTCAATGCGCGTAGCGCATCGTCCGCCGAGGCAAAACTTTTGAATGCGATATCTTCGCGTGTCAGCGATTTTTCCAGCACCCAGCGTATCGAGCGGTCGTCGTCAATAATCCAAACAGGTTTCATGCCCAC
The DNA here is from genome assembly GCA_039932535.1 of Gallionella sp. Classification (GTDB taxonomy): domain Bacteria; phylum Pseudomonadota; class Gammaproteobacteria; order Burkholderiales; family Gallionellaceae; genus Gallionella. The sequence continues at coordinate 4,296 of JBDTPU010000250.1, forward strand.
CTCTAAAAAATCAGATTTCATCCCAACTGCTGCATTGCAGAAAAAATTTCTTGCTGACATGTACAACATATGCGGCGCGGCGAAATTTTTTCCGCCCCTTGCTGACGATTCCGCACGGGGTTCTTTTGCCCGTAGCGGATCGGCGTCCCCTTGTGGGGCATTTGGGCGAACTCTGAATTTTTAGAGGCGCCCACTGTTTTTTCTATTATCAAGGAAGCGGCAACAGTACAGTAAAACACGTGCGCCCGGGCTCGCTGTCGAATTCGATCATGCCGTGGTGCTGGCTGACAAAATCCTGCGCCAGGGTCAACCCCAAGCCATGTCCATCAGCACGCCCCGACACTAATGGATAAAAAACTTTGTCTTGTAATTCCGCTGGAATGCCGGGTCCGTTATCAATAATCTGCACCGTTACTGCCAAACGGTGACGACGCTTGATGAGGGTCACCTGGCGCGCGATGCGGGTGCGCAAAACGATCAGGCCATTGCCCTCCATTGCCTGTGCTGCGTTGCGCACGATATTGAGCATGGCTTGTATCAGTTGTTCTTTATCCCCAACCAATGCAGGCAAGCTGAAATCGTAGTCGCGTTTTATCATTAATCCTTCCGCCATTTCCGCCAGCACCACACTGCGTACACGCTCCAGCACTTCGTGGATATTGAGCGCGCTATAGTGTGAAGCATTTTGCGGTGTAAGCAATTTTTCCATCAGCGACCGCAAACGGTCTGCCTCTTGCACGATGACTTGAGTGTATTCGCGCAAGGCCGGTTTTTCCAATTCCTGCTCGAGCAATTGCGCCGCGCCGCGTATGCCGCCCAATGGGTTTTTAATTTCGTGCGCAAGGTTGCGCAACAGCAGGCGGTTAGCCTGCGTTTGGTCGAGCATCTGTTCTTCACGCGCCAGTTTCAGCGGACGATCCATAGGGTGAAATTCGAGCAATAAATATCGTCGGGTAAATTGCAGCGGGGTAGCCGCACAGCGCAAATGTAATTTACCATGCGCGGGCGTGCCCAATGTCAGGTCGTGCTCGATGTAGCTGGCATTGTTATGCACCGCCTGCTGCATCGCGCTAGCCAGCTGTTCAGTATGGGTGAACACTTGCTGCAACGGAAGGCCATGCAGATTTTTGTCGCTCATATCAAACAGATGTTCGGCGGACGGATTGATATAAGCGATACGCGACTCGTCATCCAGCAGGATAACCGCGGTCGCCAGATACTCTAGTGTGAGATAGGGAAAGTCAGACATACAGGGCTAGAGAGCAGAAAGCATGCCAAGAAAAATGTCGGACGAATAATGATTATTTCGGTAGCTTGGACAGCTCTGTTTGCAGCGCTTCGATATTCAATTTATGCAGATCGACCTGGTCTTGCAGCGGCTTGACCTTGGTTTCATATTTAGCGACATTGCGATAAGTATGACCATCGGCTCCCTGAAAGACTTCTGGGTTAGCTTCCCCTTCCGTCAGGTTTTTCTGAGCTTCTTCCAGTAAATTTTCTTCCGCATTCAGCTCATCCTGCAAGATTTTGCGGCGGGTATCATCGCGTCCCCTTTGCGTTTGATTATCTACCTTGGGGAAGCTTTCAAACGTGTGCAGCTTGGGCGGCATCATGGTCGGCAGAGGCTCCAGAATGATTTTCTTGCCCCCCTTGAGTGGCGTACTGGAATAAGTGACATGCCCATCCTGATCGACAGCCTTATAGATTTCGGCGTGTGCCCAGACAGGACAAATACATAGGGCAAACAAATAGCCAAGTTTCATCTTGGTGTTCCTGAGGAATAGAGCGCTACCAGTATAGGACAAGGGCCGGGCACAGACAAACGTTAAAAGCAAAACGGGGCTTGCGCCCCGTTTATTGCCATCACTATTTCAAGCAGGACTGCTGGCTTGGTTGTTGAAACTAGATGCTGTAATACATTTCAAATTCGACCGGATGTGTCGTCATGCGCAGGCGTGTCACCTCATCCATTTTCAATGCGATATAGGCATCGATAAAGTCATTGGAAAAGACCCCGCCGCGCGTCAGGAATTCGCGGTCTTTGTCCAGGCAGTCCAGTGCTTGATCGAGCGAACTGCATACGGTCGGAATTTTTGCATCTTCTTCCGGCGTCAAATCATACAGGTTCTTGTCAGCCGGGTCGCCGGGATGGATCTTGTTTTCGATGCCGTCCAGACCCGCCATCATCAAAGCTGTGAACGCCAGGTAGGGATTCGCAGTCGGATCCGGGAAACGTGTTTCGATACGACGCGCTTTTTCGCTGGGCACATGTGGAATCCGGATCGAAGCAGAACGGTTCTTCGCCGAGTAAGCCAGCTTGGTCGGTGCTTCATAGTGCGGAACCAGACGCTTGTATGAGTTGGTGCCGGGATTGGTAATCGCGTTCAGTGCCTTGGCATGTTTGATGATACCGCCAATGTAGTAAAGCGCCAGTTCGGACAGTCCTGCGTAGCCATTACCGGCAAACAAATTTTTACCGCCCTTCCACAGAGACTGGTGTACGTGCATACCGGAACCATTATCACCCACGATAGGTTTAGGCATGAAGGTGGCGGTCTTGCCATATTGATGCGCCACATTTTGCACCACATATTTCAGAACCTGGGTCTGGTCGGCACGGCGCACCAGCGTGTTGAACTTGGTGCCGATTTCGCATTGGCCGGCAGTCGCTACTTCATGGTGATGCACTTCGACTTCAATCCCGATTTCTTCCAAGGCCAGGCACATTGCAGCCCGGATGTCATTCAGGCTGTCGACCGGCGGAACCGGGAAGTAGCCACCTTTAACGACCGGACGATGGCCAGTATTGCCACCATCAAATTTTTCTGCGGAGGACCACGCGGCTTCTTCGGAATTGATCTTGACGAAGCAACCGGACATGTCGATTTGCCAGTTTACAGAATCAAAAATAAAGAATTCTGGTTCCGGGCCGAAGTAGGCGGTATCGCCGATCCCGGTGGATTTCAGATATGCCTCGGCGCGTTTCGCGATGGAGCGCGGATCACGGTCGTAGCCCTTACCATCCGTGGGTTCTATCACGTCACAGGTAATCACCAAGGTATTTTCATCCATGAACGGATCGAGAAAAGCGGTCGCAGGATCTGGCAACAGCAACATGTCTGATGCTTGTATGCCTTTCCAGCCGGCGATGGAAGAGCCATCGAACGCATGGCCGTCTTCGAATTTTTCCATGCCCACGTATTTGGCCGGCACGCCCACATGCTGCTCTTTGCCGCGTGTATCGGTAAAACGGAAATCCACGAATTTGACTTCGCGGTCTTTAATCATCTGCAACACATCTTTTGCCGACATCGACATAACCTTCTCCCCCGCATCAAAAATTAATTAAACAATTAATCAAACCAGATTTTCTAAATGCAGAAAGTGTGCCACTCCCCCCCTGCATAGCAGACTGGCATTGTGCCATAAGCCTCCCGCGCCGCCCACCAAAAATTTGCACCTGAAGTGGGCATCTCAGGTTGGCGGCGCACTAATTATGTGCATGACTGTGATGGACATGGATAGCCCGAAACAATTCGTTCTCACGTACCACTTCATCGCAACGCTCCTGTAATGTCTCAGCCTGCGCTATCGATTGAGGGTTAACCAGAAATATTTCGGCAT
>JBDTPU010000251.1:0-4011 GCA_039932535.1 Gallionella sp.
TGCCAGCGGGGTCGGCCAACTGACCTTGTGCGACCATGACACGGTGGACTTGAGCAACCTGCAACGGCAGATCATCCACCGCACCTCCACTCTGAATCAGCCCAAGGTCAATTCGGCGCAAACCGCGCTGCACGACATCAATCCTGAAGTCGAGTGCATTGCATTGCCGATCCGCGCCGATGCGGATAAATTGCGCGAGCTGGTTGCCAACGCCGATGTGGTGCTGGATTGCAGCGATAATTTCGCGACGCGCTATGGGGTCAACCGCGCGTGTCTCGCCCAACGCAAGCCGTTGGTGTCGGGTGCGGCGATCCAGTTTGATGGACAAGTTTCCGTATTCGATTTTCGCCACGATGATATTGCCTGCTATAACTGTCTGTTCCCCGAAGACAGCCAGGCTGCCGAGCTGCGCTGCGCGACCACCGGTGTATTTGCGCCGCTGGTGGGTTTCATCGGAACTCTGCAGGCTGCTGAAGCGCTCAAGCTAATCATCAGCATTGATCGCGGTTTGAGCGGCAAGCTGCTGACCATCAATGCGCTGGATATGAATATCACGCGCAGCACGCTGAATAAAGATCCCGCTTGCAGCGTTTGCGGCAAGAGAAATTTATTCCGGCAACAGTAATATGCATCGCTTGATGAATTGTGTGATCTGACTGTAACCGGATAGCCGCTTTTGTTTATAATCCTGAATCCGGCGATTGAACTTCCGCTATCCTTCGATACGCGCATGAAACGCGCTACTCAGGACGAACGGGAGTTCACCTGAATGGAAAGTAGCCCGTTCGCCCTGAGTAGCCTGCGCAGCGGGCGTATCGAAGGGTTTTTGAACCGCCAATTGCCGTTTCCAGGATAATCCGCTCTCACAGAAAGCAAATATGATTCCGCTTAACGTCGTCATCCTCGCTGCCGGAAAAGGCACGCGCATGTATTCCGAAAAACCCAAGGTGTTGCACGCGCTGGCGGGCAAACCTTTGCTCCAGCATGTACTCGATTGCGCGACTGAACTCAAGCCGCAGCAGATTTGTGTGGTGTATGGGCATGGCGGCGAAGCGGTGCCAAAAGCCATGCAGCAATATGCAGCACAATTCGTCCTGCAGGAACCGCAACTCGGCACCGGCCATGCGGTGCAGCAGGCGATGGCGCATCTTGCCGACGATAGCCGAACCCTGGTGCTGTATGGCGACGTGCCGCTGATCCAACACAATACTCTACATCAAATGCAGCAGGCGGATGATGGCCTGGTGTTGCTCACCGTCAATCTAAAAAATCCCAGCGGCTACGGGCGCATCGTGCGCGACGCACGAGGGAATGTGCAGCACATCGTCGAAGAAAAAGACGCCACAATTGAGCAACGAGAAATCCGTGAAGTGAATACCGGCATCATGCTCGCCCCGACCAGCCAATTGCGCGACTGGCTGGCGAAATTACAGAACAACAATTCGCAGGGCGAGTACTACCTGACTGACATCGTCAGTATGGCCGTGCAGCAAGGCATTCCGGTGCATACCGTGCAACCCGCGCATGACTGGGAAATTCACGGCATAAACAGCAAGGCGCAGTTGGCGGTATTGGAACGCGCCTGGCAACTGGTCGAGGCTGGACGTTTGCTGGTGCAGGGCGTGACTCTGGCTGATCCGGCGCGCATTGATGTGCGCGGAAAACTGCATTGCGGTAGCGACGTCGAGATTGATATCGGCTGCATTTTTGAAGGTGAAGTAAATTTGGGCAACAAGGTGCGCGTGGGTGCTTACAGTGTGATCAGGAATTCCAGCATTGCCGCGGGCACTGACATCGCTCCTTACAGCCACATCGACAGCAGCGAAGTGGGCGCGGATTGCCACATCGGCCCCTATGCGCGTTTGCGTCCCGGCACAAAGTTACATAATGAAGTGCATATCGGCAATTTCGTCGAAGTCAAAAACAGCGAGATCGCCGCCAACAGCAAAGCCAATCATCTCAGTTACATTGGCGACAGCAGCGTCGGCAGTCGAGTGAACATCGGCGCGGGTACCATCATCTGCAACTACGATGGCGCAAACAAGCATCGCACCGTCATCGAAGATGATGTGTTCATCGGCTCGGATACGCAACTGGTCGCACCGGTGACGGTACGCAAAGGAGCAACGATAGGTGCGGGTTCGACTATTACCCGCGAGGCACCGGAGGGCGAGCTGACCTTGTCGCGTAGCAAGCAAATGACCATCGCCGGATGGAAGCGTCCGAGCAAAAAGATGAAAGGTGAAAAGTGAAACGTGATGCCCACATGGCGCTGTGCGCCACCCTCCCTGTCGGGAGGGAAAGGCGCGGTTGTTACGTTTCACATTTCACGTTTCGCGTTTCACTGGAGATTTAAGAATGTGCGGAATTGTAGGCGCTGTCGCGCAACGCAATGTTGTGCCGATTTTATTGGAAGGGCTGCAACGTCTGGAATACCGCGGCTATGATTCGGCTGGTTTGGTGGTAATACATGACGGGCAATTGGAACGCGTGCGCAGCATCGGGCGAGTTGCCGACCTCACTGAAAAAAGCGCGAACACCAAAAGCCTGATCGGCATTGCGCATACCCGCTGGGCAACGCATGGTGTGCCCAGTGTACGCAACGCGCATCCGCACGTCAGCAAAAATCACATCGCGGTGGTGCATAACGGCATCATCGAAAACTACGAAGCCTTGCGTACCCGACTGACCGGCGCAGGTTATGAGTTTACTTCGGATACCGACACCGAAGTCATTGCCCACTTGATCCACAGTCACTACGCGCGCGGCAATTCGCTGTTGGCAGCCACGCAGGCATCGCTGGCCGAGTTGGTGGGGGCTTACGCCATCGGTGTCGTTGCGGCGGACAATCCCGATCAACTTGTTTGTGCGCGGCGCGGCAGTCCGTTACTGCTGGGCGTGGGCATAGAGGAGCATTTCATCGCGTCGGATGTATCAGCGTTATTGCCCGTGACGCGCAATGTTGTCTATCTCGAAGAAGGCGACGTGGTCGAAGTGGGGCGACACCGTTATCAAATCTTCGATGCGGCGGGAAAGCGCGTGGAGCGTGCCGTGCAAGTCAGCGAGATGAGTAATGAGAGCGTGCAGCTGGGCCCATATCGCCACTACATGCAAAAGGAAATCCACGAGCAGCCGCAAGCCCTGGCAGACACGCTGGAATCGGTGTGCAACAGCCAATCGCTGGTGCCGGGAATTTTTGGCGCGGAAGCAGCAACAACGTTTGCCGATATCAACAGCATTTTAATTCTGGCATGCGGCACCAGTTATCACGCCGGACTGGTAGCGCGTTTCTGGCTGGAAGAAATCGCCGGGATTCCGTGCAACGTGGAAGTTGCCAGCGAGTATCGCTATCGCGTCAGTGTTGCCAATCCAAAAACATTGGTGGCAGTCATCTCGCAATCCGGCGAAACTGCCGACACCCAGGCCGCGCTGAACCACGCCAAATCACTGGGACACAGTCATACCCTGGCCATATGCAACGTCGCGGAAAGCGCGCTGGTGAGGTTATGCAAACTGCGCATGCTCACCCGTGCCGGGCCGGAGATCGGCGTGGCTTCGACCAAGGCATTCACCACTCAACTTGCCGCACTGTTTTTATTGACGCTGGTACTTGCCAAGCAGCGCGGACGATTGACTGTAGAACAGGAGCAAAAACATTTGCACGAGTTGCGCCACCTGCCCAGCGCGGTGCAAAAAGTGCTCGAACTGGAACCGCAGATCGCGAAACTGGCCGAGCAGTTTGCCGACAAGCATCATGCGCTGTTTCTGGGTCGCGGCTTGCACTACCCTATTGCGCTGGAAGGCGCACTCAAGCTCAAGGAAATTTCTTACATACACGCCGAAGCCTATCCCGCCGGCGAACTCAAACATGGGCCGCTGGCGTTGGTGGACAAGGATATGCCGGTGATTTCGGTCGCGCCGAATGACGCACTGCTGGAAAAACTGAAGTCCAACTTGCAGGAAGTGCGTGCGCGCGGCGGGGAATTGTATGTGTTCGCCGATGCCAATACG
>JBDTPU010000252.1:0-3585 GCA_039932535.1 Gallionella sp.
ATTACTCGGATCAACCCCCTCCACCCGAGGTGAAGGCAGAGAAATTACGTTCCGCTTCCGACGCCGACAGCGCGGCGGGAACAAGCGCGCCTGCCACGCCAAAAACCTTTGCGGAGCGCGAAGTAGAACTGAAAAAGGCACAAAAAGCAAAGCAGGAAGCCGCTGACAAAGCTGCGCTGAAACAGACCGACGCAGAGGCTAAAAAAGCCGGCTGTGCTACTGCGCAACAAAATCTTAAAGCCTTGCAGGACGGCGTCCGCATAATAGAGCTTGATGCGAACGGCGAACGTTCTTACATAGACGATCAGCAACGCCAGCAACGCATCGTAAAAACGCAGCAGGACGTCAGCGCTTACTGTAAATAACCTACGCGACCAGCTGTTCGTCGCGCATCCGCAGCGCTTCCTCGATATCTACGGTCACCACTTTGGACACGCCCTTCTCCTGCATCGTCACGCCGATCAATTGTTGCGCCAACTCCATGGTAATCTTGTTGTGACTGATAAACACGAACTGGGTATGTTGCGCCATTTTCTTGATCAGCGCGCACAGTCGCTCGGTATTGGTATCGTCCAGCGGCGCGTCCACTTCATCGAGCAAACAGAACGGCGCCGGATTGAGTTGGAATAACGAGAATATCAACGCAATCGCGGTCAACGCTTTTTCGCCTCCGGACAGCAAATGTATCGAACTGTTCTTTTTGCCCGGCGGCTGCGCCATCACCTGCACGCCGCTGTCGAGTATCTCTTCGCCGGTCAGCACCAGGCGCGCTTCGCCACCGGCGAATAATATCGGGAACAATTCCGCCAGATGATGGTTGACCTGATTGTAGGTGTCCATCAACAGCTCGCGCGACTCCTTGTCGATGCGGCGTATCGCCTCTTCCAATGTCGCCATTGCCTCATTCAAATCCTTGGCTTGTGCATCCAGATAGGCTTTGCGCTCGGTCGCGGTTTGTAATTCTTCGAGCGCCGCAAGATTTACCGCGCCCAATGCTTCGATGTCCGCTTTCAATTGGCTCAACGCACTCTGCAACACATTCGGTTTGTTGTTGCCGCTTTCCAGCAGCGGCATCAGCGCTTGTTCATCCACCCCCTGCAATTGTTCGGCCCATTGTTCGAAATGTAAACGCGACTCCTGTTCTTTGAGCGTCAGCTCGCCCAGCTTCTCGCGCAGCGGGCGCAGCTGGTGTTCACAGGCAAGGCGATCCTGCTCGAATTTTTGCAGATTGACCGTGGCGCTTTCCAGAATATTGCGCGCCTCACCCAGTGTGTGTTCGCAAGTCTGACGCACCAGCAATGCTGCTTGCAACTGCTGCCCGGCGGTTTCATCTTCGCTACCCGACAGATCGGTGCGCAACTGGATCAGGCTCTGCTCGAACTGTGCGAGCGCATCGGTAATCTGCCGGGTATTGTGTTGCAAATCGGCGATTTTTTCCGCGCAGGTTTTGGCAAAGAAGCGTGCTTCCTGTAATGCATGTTGGGCTTGCTGTGCCCGGCTGTATTGCTCGCGCAATGCGATATCCTGGGTATTGGCGTGCCGTTGCGCCTCATCCACTTGCGCATAAAAAGCCGCAATCTGCTCACGCAGCACGGCCATCTGTTCATCTATGCCAGACCGCTGGCGTTGCTCCGTGCCAAGCAAATCCGCCATTTCCTGCAATTCCCGATCAATCTGCACGGTGCGCTCCGCACTGCGCTCGTGCGCCTGGTTGAGCTTGAGTATATTCATTTGCAGGCCATGCAGACGTTGCTGCAATTCGTTAGCGGCACTGCGCAGCGGGACGATTTGTGTTTCGATGGACTGATAATGCTGTTCGGCTTCGGCGACTTGTTCGCGCGCATATTCTGCATTGCGGTTCTGCCCGGCCAACTCCACCTCCAGTTTCTCGATTTCGCGCTGTCTCGCCAACACGCCATGCAGCTGGCTGTCCGGCGCGTGGAACAACACGCTGTTTGCGCCAATCAGATGACCCTGCGGTGTGACAAACCAGCCGCCCGCCGGTAGCTGCGCGCGTTGCGCATAGCCTTGTGCCACATCCGTTACGGCATAAATATGTGTCAGCCAATCGCGTATTACCGGCAGCACTTGCGCGCTTTGGCATTGCACATAACTCAATAGTGATTTCAATTGAACTGATTCGTTATCACCATGCCCCCTGTCAGAGGGTGCGAATAAAGCAAGCTTCCCCGGCGGGGCATCACTCCACGCGGCGGCAGCATCCAGCGACGGCAAGGTCAGCGCATTGAGCCGCTCGCGCAACACCGCTTCCAGCGCGTCTTCCCAGCCGCTCTCGATGCGGATCGATTGCCACAGCCGCGGCAATTTTTCCAGCTGATGTTGTTGCAGCCAGGCATTGAGATTTTTGTCGCTATCGATCTGCCGCTGCAATTGTTGCAATGCATGCAGCCTCGCTTCGGTCTGAGCAAGCTCGCGCTCTTGCTGTTGCAGGGCGTCGCGTTGCTTGCCTCGTTGTATATCCGCCAGCGGCAACTGTTCCTGCAAGTGTGCCAGTTTTTCAAGCTGTTCCGCACGTTCCTTTTCCAGTGTGGTTATTTGTTGCTGCGCCTGTTGCAGCGCGCCGCCATCGGCAGCGGGAAGATTGTCTTTTTCCAGCAGCAATCGCGAGCGGCGCGATTCCAGTTGCTGAATATTGCGTTGCAGATTGACATGTTGCGTATCCGCCAATTGTAATTGCTGTTGCAGTTGCAATTGTTCGCGCTGCAATTCGTTGTGGCGAGCTTGTGCATTTCGTGCCGCCTGTTCCGCTTGCGGTAGATTCTGCCCTTCCGCTTGCGCGAGCTGTTCTGCCTCAGCCACTTTGGTTCCCGCCCCGTCCTGCTGGCGCTGCCAGTGTTCCAGCAGGGAATGCACGCCTTGGCGCTGATGTTGCTGCTGTTCGATTTGCTTCTCGGCGTGGTTGATCTGCAAGGTCAGTCGCTGGCGTTGCTCGGCGACGTGTTTGATGTGCTGTTCCAGTCGCGCGATTTCGGCATTCGCCGTGTATAGCTCGCCCTGCTTGACGTGCAGCGCGTCGGACAGCTGGTAATGTCCGCTGCGCGCAGTTTCCAGTTGGCTTTCGAGGTCGCGCAGCCGCGCTGTTGCGGCTTCCAGTTCGGTACGTGTTTTCTCGGCGGCCTGCGCAAATTTGACTTGCTGCACCTCGGCTTCCTGCTTTTTTACCAGCCAGAACAAACGCTGGGTGGTGTCACGTTGCGTTTCCAGCGCGCGATATTGTTTCGCCACTTCGGCCTGCGCGCTCAGATGCACCAGTTGCTTTTCCAACTCCTGCAAAATATCGCTGACACGCAGCAAATTGTCGCGCGTGTCGCCGATACGCAATTCGGTCTCGCGACGACGGTCGCGATACTTGGAAACCCCCGCCGCTTCCTCCAGGAAAATGCGCAGCTCCTCCGGCTTTGCTTCGATGATGCGCGAGATCATGCCCTGTTCGATGATGGCGTAGGCGCGCGGTCCCAGCCCGGTTCCGAGGAAAATATCGGTGATGTCCTTGCGCCGCACCTGCTGGTTATTGATGTGGTAACTGGATTCGCCGTCGCGCTGCAACACGCGTTTGATCGAGAT
>JBDTPU010000253.1:0-1815 GCA_039932535.1 Gallionella sp.
CGCCATCGAAGATGCCGAGTCCGCGCATCGAGTCGCCCGCCACGCGCATGAAGAAAGTGGATTCACGATGCCGGATCAAATGTTCGTCCAGGCTGATGCGCTGCTCCACATAATCGTCGGCAGGTGATGGAAAACCTGCCGGTACGGCACTGCGCAGCAAGGCGCGCTGCCGGTGGAACAACTCTTTGTTGGGATGGGTCAGCGATAGCAGGCCGCGCGGGGTGCGTTGTGCTTGCCGGCCTTTGTTTAGATAAATAGCCGGGCAGCCGGGATGGATAGCGGGCTGCATGGATTATTTCCGATACTTGCGGATCAAGCCGATCAACACGCCGAATATTTCCAGCGTGCCCTGCGGGCGAATGACCGGGTAAGCTGAGTTGGCGGGACGCAAAATATATTTGCCGCGCTCCTTGTCCAAGGTCTTCAGCGTGAATTCGTTATCCACGATGGCTACCACGATGTCCCCCAGATTGGCCAGATTGCGTTTTTCCACCACGGCGACATCGCCGTCATGAATACCTGCTTCGAGCATTGAATCGCCCCTGACCGGAATCAGCGTGGTCTCGGACGGTGTGTCGATCAGCATTTCGTCGATGACAAAATATTCTCCTTGTGTCGCCGTTACGGCAACCGGCATGCCGGCCTGAACCGAGGATTCGGCCAGCGGGCGCGCGAAGAATTGGCGAGTGGGAATCCACGCGCCATCCGGCGTGCGTTCGATAAATCCGGCTGCGCTCAAACGCGTCAGGATGGCCTTGACCCAGGATTTGGAAGCGATGCCGAACACCTCGCACAACTTGGCGTAAGAGGGAATGCTTTTCCAGTCGGCGTAATAGTCCTGAAGTTTGGCAAGATACTCAGCGTCTTTGGGATTGAAATCGGTCATGGCAGGATTGATGCAGAACAAACGTACTGCACTTTAAAGAACGAGCGTTCTTTTGTCAATCGTGGAGCTGATTTATTTTTACCTGGCTGCATTTCAATCTCTCTGTTTTTGTATCCCGCCTTCTTCATGACGTAAATCTGGTATCGTTAAATAATTCCTGAATCCTCCCTTTTTCATTTCCATTTCGTAATGTCCACAGAAAATAAAGTAACAGTCGAATCGCTAGACCAGGAAGGCCGCGGAGTGGCGCATGCAGACGGCAAGGTGATTTTCATCGAAGGCGCGTTGACCGGCGAGACCGTCAGTTATTCCTCCTATCGCAAAAAGCCGTCCTTCGAATTGGCGCAAGTGATGCAGATAGACAAGCCTGCGTCGATGCGCGTGCAGCCCAAGTGTAAACATTTCGGCGTGTGCGGCGGTTGCTCCATGCAGCATCTCGAAGCCAGCGCGCAAGTCGCGGTGAAGCAACGCATCCTTGAAGACAGCCTATGGCACATCGGCAAGGTCAAGGCGGAAACCATACTCCCGCCGATCCACGGGCAGACCTGGGGCTATCGCGAGCGCGCGCGCATTTCGGTTCGCCACGTGATCAAAAAGGGCAAGACGCTGGTCGGTTTTCACGAAAAGCGCAGCAGCTTTGTCGCCGATATGCAGAGCTGCGAAATCCTCGCGCCGAAGATCGCCAGGCTGCTGCCATTGCTGGCCGAGCTGATTGGCGGCCTGTCAATACGCGATCGTGTGCCGCAGATCGAAGTAGCGGTCGGCGAGCATGTCGATGCGCTGGTGCTGCGCGTGATGGACCCACCCAGCCATGAAGATGAAACCGCGCTGCGCGCCTTTGCCGATAAACACAATATTCAATTCTGGCTGCAATCCAAAGGGCCGGAAACCATCGTGCCATTTCATCCGCTGGACGCACCGGCGCTCAC